>CAZCON010000363.1:0-2040 GCA_964500085.1 uncultured Lachnospiraceae bacterium | reverse complement strand
GGTATATTCCGAACAAAGCGGCACCATTACTTATTTTTCGGATGCCTATGACGGTTATACGAAGGAACAGATTACCGGGGCAGAATTTACGGAAGAGAACCGTACCGTACCGGAACGCAGTAAAGCGACCGGTATATCCGCTATTGACAGCTTTGCATATAAACTTGTAACAACAGAGCAATGGCAGCTGGTGATTCAAATTGAGGAGGATGCCCTGAAATGTTTGCAGGAAAAGGGCAGCACAGTTACTTTCCGGATTTTAGGCGATTCAGAGGTTTATGAAAAAGCCTATGAGGTATTTTCCGTAGGGAACCGAACGTTTCTTTTCGTAAATATGAACCGATATGGAAATGATTATTTAAGCGAACGCTTTGTGGAAATTACACTTTTGCTGACTGCGGAGGAAGGCTTAAAAATTCCGCGTACTTCTGTTGTAGAAAAGGAATTATATCAGATTCCGGAACGCTTTGTCATTGCAGGCGGCGGAGAGGCAGATTCCATCGGAATCAGTATGGAACGCTTCGATGAGGAGTCCGGAGAAATTATGCCGGACTATCAGAAAATTTCGCCTCTGTTTTACGAAAACGGGTATTATTATGTGGCAAAGGAGGATTTTGATTCTGCGCGTTATATCAATTCTGCCGGTCTTGGAGTAGAACCGGAACGCGCAATGCTGTTTTCTTTTGTCACAAGTATGGAAGGCGTTTACAATATGAATAAGGGCTATGCCGTATTTAAACGAATTGAACGTCTGACTGATGTTGAAGACTATATTCTGGTAAAAGCAGGACTGCCCGGCGGTGTGGCATTATATGACCATATTGTACTGGATGTTTCTGCAGTTACAAAGGATGTTATTTTAATAGAAGGAGAGTAATCATATGCCGGATATTACCATTCGTGAGGCAATTGAAGCAGTGCAGACAAAAATAGCAGCTGCCTGCAAACGTGTTGGAAGAAGCACGGAGGAGGTGACATTGATTGCAGTCAGCAAAACAATGCCGGTAGAAGCCATTCGTGAGGCTATGGATTGTGGATTAAAGCATTTTGGTGAGAATCGTCCGCAGGAGCTTCGGGATAAGCAGAAGGAAATTACAGAACCGCTTTACTGGCATATGATTGGTGCTTTGCAAACCAATAAATTAAAATACGTTGTGGACAAAACGGTATTGATTCATTCGGTAGATTCAGAGCATCTGGCAAAGGCAATTGAAACAGAATCTGAAAAGCGCGGAACGGTTTCTGACATTTTATTAGAAATCAATATTGCAGGCGAGACCTCCAAGCATGGTATTTCACCGGAAGAACTGGAGCAGCTTGCAAGAAAGCTGGCACAGCTTCCGCACCTACGGCTTCGCGGGCTGATGACAGTGGCACCGTATACAGACAAGCCGGAAGAAAATCGTCCATATTTTCGTAAAATGAAACAATTAATGATTGACATCAATTCCAAAAACATTGATAATATATGTATGGACACCTTATCCATGGGAATGACCGGCGATTATGAAATTGCCGTGGAGGAAGGTGCCACTCTGGTTCGTGTCGGCACCGGTATTTTTGGACATCGTGTATATCAGGGAAACAAATAAAAGGAGAATATAGATATGGGTAATTTTTTAGAACGTCTTCTGAATAAAATGAATGTAACGGATGAGGATGATTTTGATGATTATGACGATTATGATTCCGAGCTTTCTGCGCGCAAGGAAAAGAAGAGGGAACGCGTTGCCGTGACCGCAGCAGCCGAGGAACCGCAGCCGTTACGCAGAGAGGCGGCAAAAGCCGCAGCAACGGTGACAAAACCGCAAAAGACTTACGAAGAGGAACGGGAGCATGATTATACAGAAGCACGTAAGGAACGTATCTCACGTCCGGAGCGTACCCTGACGCAAAGCAGAGTCGTTCCGCTTCGTTCAGCGTCTGCCTCCGCTTCCCGGATTTTAGAGGTAAGCATTATGAAACCAACGCGCTTTGACGATTCTCAGGATATCTGCGATATGCTTGTAAATGAGCGTGCTACGGTAGTAAATCTGGAAG
>CAZCON010000362.1:0-2041 GCA_964500085.1 uncultured Lachnospiraceae bacterium | reverse complement strand
GTACCATGGGAAAGATTGCCTTACTGGATAAAAATACCATTGATAAGATTGCGGCGGGCGAAGTGGTGGAACGTCCGGCTTCTGTGGTAAAGGAGCTGACGGAAAATGCCATTGATGCCGGTGCAACAATGATTACAGTGGAGCTAAAGGAGGGCGGAAGCGCTCTGGTGCGTATTACGGACAATGGCTCCGGAATAGCGGCAGAGGATGTAAAAACCGCCTTTTTGCGCCATTCGACCAGTAAGATTCGTACCGTTGAGGATTTGCTGACCGCCGGAAGTCTCGGCTTCCGTGGAGAGGCACTTTCCAGTATTTCCGCTGTGGCACAGGTGGAGCTGATTACAAAGACAAAGGATTCCTTTGTCGGTACCAGGTATCTGATTGACGGTGGCATAGAGCAGGCATTCGAGGAGGTGGGCTGCCCGGACGGCACGACGTTTCTGATTCGCAACCTATTCTATAACGTACCGGCAAGACGGAAATTTTTAAAATCTGCTATGTCGGAGGCAGGGCTTTGCTCCGATTTGATGCAGCGCATGGCACTTTCCAGACCGGAGATTTCCTATAAGTTTATCAATAACGGAAAAATTGTGCTACAGACCTCTGGAAACGGAAATTTAAAGGAAGTGATTTACCAGATTTACGGACGTGAGATTACGTCAAATCTTCTGGAAATTGACCATATTGAGGAAAGCGCAGGAATCCGGGTATCCGGGTTTCTCGGAAAACCGGTTGTATCCCGCGGAAACCGAAATTATGAAACCTATTTTATTAACGGACGCTATATCAAAAGCGGCGTGATTGGCAAAGCAATCGAAGAGGGCTACCGTTCGTATATGATGCAGCATAAATATCCGTTTACGGCATTACATATTTCCATGGATACGGCAATGTTAGATGTCAATGTGCATCCGGCAAAGTTAGAGGTACGTTTTTCGGACAGTGAGGCGGTGTACTATGCGGTATATCATGCGGTAAGGGACGCGCTGGCAGGGAAAAACATGATTCCGCAGGTGGGCTTTGGAAAGGAAGAAAAGTCTATTCCTGTAGAATTGCCAAGGAGAGAGGCAAGACCGGAGCAGTTTGAAACGGCGCGGATGGCACAGCAGACGGAAAAAGCACCGACCGCAGGGTGGTCTGGGGAAAGGCCTAAAGCGGCATGGGTAAAGGAAGCTGCGGCACCGTATGAGGTAAAGAAAAGGGAGGACGATTCACATGATTCTACAAATGTAGATTTATGTAGAAGCGATACGGGGACTCGGAAAAGCTGTGTGCCTGAGAAAAAAACAGACGAAGCGACAGAGGGCTTGCCTGTGCGGGAAAGAACGGATGCGGCGACAGAAGATGTGCCTGCACCGGAAAAGACGGACGCTGTGGCAGAGGTCTTGCGTGCCTCGGAAAATGGAACGTCAGAGCCCGTGTCGTATGCGGAAACGGTAAGTGTAAAGGAGAGTATAAAAGCGGATTTTTCGGGCGAAAAGTCTGATGTGCGGCCGCTGGAACCGGTGGCGTCTGCCCTGCAGAGCAAGCCTGTGGCTTTGGAGCCGCAGGAAACCACAACGGATTTGCAGGAAGCCATACAGGAGCAGCTGGAGCTTCCGAATTTACTTGGTGAGGAAATGAAAAAGGAATACCGCATTATCGGTCAGCTGTTTGCGACCTACTGGCTCATTGAAATGGAAAATCAGCTGTTTATGATTGACCAGCATGCGGCGCATGAGAAGATTTTGTTTGAGCAGACCATGCGGCGTATCCGGGAAAAGGAGATGCTGACCCAGCAGATTGCACCGCCTTACATTGCCAGTCTTTCCATCCGTGAAGAGGAGGTTTTAAAGGCACAGGCGGAGGTGTTGAAGTCTTTGGGATTTGAGTTTGAGCATTTTGGTGGCAGGGAGTATAAGGTAACCGGTGTTCCGGCGGATTTGTGCGGTCTTACCGGAGGAGAGCTTTTTATGCAGCTTTTGGATGAACTGGTGGCAGAGAAGCTGCACGGAAGTCCGGAAATTTTGGTAGAAAAGGTGGCTTCCATGTCCTGTAAGGC
>CAZCON010000361.1:0-2042 GCA_964500085.1 uncultured Lachnospiraceae bacterium | reverse complement strand
GTGCCAATGACATCTTTGCTTTAAGTTTCATCCAGTCTGTACCTCCAAACAAGCAATTTCTATAAAAATGTTACATAATTGTTAAATTTATTACTTCGCTTATTATAACAAGAATGCTTGTTTTTGTCAATATTGTGGCGAAAGTTTTTTGGTTTCTGTAGGCTTTTTAGTAATTTTCTCCAAAAAAGTGCCTTAAATAATGAAACAAATTACGCCGCCGTTGCTGTCATTTATTATTTTTTCAATCGACTCCTGTAGTTTTGACTGACACTCCTCGTTAATATTTCCGATTTTTGTATTGACGCCCTCCTCTACCAGTTTATCAACTGTCTTACCGAAAATACTGGCGGTACGGATACCGCTTTCTCCATTTTCTCCTTCCAGCTCCATATAGGAAATCAAATCCTTCGCCTGTTCCTCACTTCCCACAATCGGTGCAATTTCCGTTACGATATTTGCCTGAATCATATGAATTGACGGAGCTGTGGCGCGAATTTTCACGCCGTATTTTCCACCCTGCTTTATCAGCTCAGGCTTAGAAAGCGTCAGCTGGGAGGTCTCAGGCAGTACAACGCCATACCCCTTATTTACGACCTCTTCACAGGCAGCTGCAACCTTTTCGTATTCGCCTCTGCGTCCGGCAAGCTCCCTTAAGCTACGGTAGAAACGGTATTCTCCTCTTACCTCACAGCCCATTAAATCACTTAACATCCGATAGTAATAATCCTTTTTCGGCTCCATGCGATATTCTACCCTGCCGCTTTCCATATGGATTGCCTGTGGTAGAATGCTTTCAAAATAGGTTTCCGTCGGAATCTCCCTGTATTCTCTCACGTCCCGCATCCGTTTTCCGTGCAGCATCAGATTTTTTGCACTTTCCATAGCTTCTTTTTTGATTTCATGCGTATTTTCCAACAATTCCACCCATTTCGGCAGATGAAATACCATTTCAGTCACCGGAAACGCTGCCAACAGCTCTTCCAGAATATGTAACAGTTCTGCTCTTCCAAGTCTTGTGCAATCTGTTGGAAGTACGGTTACGTCATACTTTTCTGCAATTTCCCTTGCAAGTGTCTCTGTTTCCGGTGCGCGCGGCCGTGCAGAATTAAGAAGTACCACAAAAGGCTTTCCGAGACGCTTAAGCTCTGTAATGGTCCGTTCCTCCGGAACTGCGTAATTTTCTCTTGTCAGTTCTCCAAAGCTTCCATCTGCCGTCACCAGCACTCCTACCGTGGAATGCTCGCGAATCACCTTACCGGTACCGATTTCTGCAGCTTTGGTAAATGGAAGCTCCATTTCTGACCAGGGTGTTTTTACCATCCGTTCCTTCTCGCCCTCCATATGGCCTGCAGCCCCCTCTACCATGTATCCCACACAGTCAATCAAACGAAGCTTTACATTTGTACCATCCGGAAATTCAATGCTTGCTGCTTCTTTTGGGATAAATTTCGGCTCGGTTGTCATAATGGTACGCCCCTGTGCCGATTGCGGCAGTTCATCCACCGCACGCACCTTTTCCGCCTCCTCTGAAATTACGGGAAGTACAATTTCGTCCATAAAATGTTTGATAAAGGTCGATTTACCGGTTCTAACCGGTCCTACTACACCGATATAAATTTCTCCGCCGGTACGTAGCTTCATATCCTTGTATAAATCAAACGATTCCATAAAAAATCCCCCTTATATCTGCTGTTACAGTATATGAAAGGGGGGGCTTTTTTATTCCCAGCTCAGGGTAGTATATTCCGTCACTTTTTCACGCATCAAAAGGTCGGATAATGCGTCCTTTGCATCCTTGCCTTCAAAAAGCACGGCATTCACCTGCTCCACAATCGGCATTTCAACATTATATTTTTTTGCCAGTGCAAGCGCCGCCTGTGCGGAATTTACGCCCTCGACCACCTGACCGACCTCTTTTTTTGCTTCCTCCATTGTTTTTCCTTTGCCGAGAAGATAACCTGCATTATGATTTCTGCTGTGTCTGCTGGTACAGGTTACAATTAAATCACCTATACCTGATAAGCCCGCAAAGGTCTCAGATC
>CAZCON010000360.1:0-2050 GCA_964500085.1 uncultured Lachnospiraceae bacterium | reverse complement strand
ACACACGCTCCATTGACCCTCGTATCCGGTCAGGGTGATTCCTTCCTCTGCTTTAATGAATTCAACCACATCACATTGTCCGGAAATTCCCAACCGTGGGGACGCCACCCTCATCCCACGCACGGTCAGTTTATTCCCTCTCTTCTCAATCAGACTCTCATCATGCGCCCGGTTATGCATGATATTTCCTGCAACCGTATGATAATTTTCTTCCCACTGCTGTTCAATATGGATGAGCGCCCACTGCCGCCTGCAAAAGCAGAAATGCTGGACTCCGGACAGCATCAGATATTCCTCCTCTGTATACATAGACCTCCCTTTAAAGCATCTCGATGCACTCCACGCCTGCCGGCATATCCTTCGTCAGTGAAACGTCATAATCCTCAAAGCATCTTGCCGGCTTCGATGTATCCTTTCTTTCCACCTTCAGCTTATCAAACAGTAAAAATGACGGAGCATTTCCCAATTCGCTTTCATGCTTAAATACAACCAGCTTACGCACTGCCATATTGCCCCGCGCCGCGGAATGGTCTAATTCAAACATATTCATAACTGCCTGCCAGAACAGCTGCAAATCCTCCTCCGTGAAGCCGGTGCCCTTTCTTGCAAGATTTGCCGAAATATAACCCTCCACACGATACAGCCCATAAGGAATAATATACTTTCTTCCCATTTCCGTATTCTTTCTGTCCGCATCTGTCTCTGTTGTAATTGCCACTCTGGTAATCGTTACCTCCTGCGGCACCACGGCATCAACGGACTTTGCAAAACCAAGCTGTACCGGTCCTCTTACCTGTCCGCAGTTCAGATAATTCCTTACAAAGGTCGTCATTACTGCACCAAAGGTACGGATATCAAAAAATTCCCGACACATATAATCGCGAAGCTCTGCATCCAAATTTTCATTTCCTTTCTTCTTTTCCTTCACATTTTTCTCATTCACGCCAAAATGGTCAAACGCTTCCGCGTCACTCCGGTTTAACGGCACATTCTCCTTGATGTAAATCCGATACCCCGGTGCATCCTCCTTTGCCGCCTCCACATAATTTCTGATTTTACGCTTCAGGCAGACATCAGTTACAATACCGACTCCTGTTTCCGGGTCAATCCTCGGCATATTTCCTGCATCCGGGTCACCATTCGGATTTCCGTTTTCCACCTCGAACAATACTACGAAATCATATCTGTTTTTGATTACCTCTGCCATTTACTTTTCCTCCTTTTTCTCAAATCTCTTCTGATACTGGTGATAATACCCAAGAATAAAAACTCCCTGCTCTTCTAAGGACAAGGTACTTGGAAAGCTCTCCTGCAGACTGCATAAAATCGCTTCCAGCTTCTTATCCAGATTCACTGCCCATCCCCTTTTATCCCGTTTTAATGTACGCATATGTGCATTCGACAGCTTGAGCAGTCTTGGAAACACACTCGCCGGTGTAGCGCATGCGGAATTAAAATACTTGTCCTTAATCGTTGCATTTAACTCCGGACTCGCCGCCTCCTGTATTTCCTCCAGAACTGCAAACAAACGTCCCATTAAATACGCAACACAATCCGTTTCTTCATTGAGTACCATCGTGTCAACAACTCCTTTCCATTGTGGTCTGTTTTTTAATAAATATGCCTTTATAAATGCCGCTCTTTTCCAGCCTCGTACATTCTTATCAGCACGAATCCGCAGCATTAAGCTCGTAAAAACAATTTCCGGATATCTCGTATTATTCAATACGGCATCCATCATTTTTCCAACCAGAACCGGCTGGATTTCTTTTTTACTGGACTTCTGATTTACCGTTTCCCACAGTAGGTGGTAGACATCCGGCAGCTGTGTAACACCAGCGGGTTTCTGAATTTCCAGTCTTTCATAATGCTCTTTTATATTGGAAACAAACCTTCCAAATGTCCCGGTATAGAAAAAGCGCACGGACAATCGGGCAGCATTCGGCGAAATACCAAGGATATAAAATGCCGTGTCCGGATTTAAGTCCGTTTCCTGATATCTGCCTTTTTTCCCTTTTGCAAGTGATTCCATAATCTCCCTTAGCTTATC
>CAZCON010000359.1:0-2054 GCA_964500085.1 uncultured Lachnospiraceae bacterium | reverse complement strand
GAAGTATTTATAAGAAAAGGTCTGGTGAAAAATGCGCGTGTTTTTCCAAAATATGCGACAGCTCTAAAAGGCAACGGCTCAAAGCGCCACACTGCCCTGCGTAAAATGCGCCGGTATACCGGCAGTCGCCGCAAAAGCGGCGCACCGTTTTATGTGTTTGGGCGGCGTGGCGCTCATTGTTTTGCTCCTTTCTTTCGCAGATAGGGCGGTAGTATTACGGAAAACGCCATTGCGAAAGCACCATTACGGGAAAACAATTTCGCGAAAAAGCAATTTTACCGTTAAGAAATCTTGACAAAATGCGTTCTGTCCTATATTATCTTAATGTGTGCAAGGGCACATAAATTCTTGGAGAGATTCATTACAAATGAACGCCGAAGGTGTAAGACGGTGCGCCGCCGATCTCTCAGGCAAAAGGACAGGAGGATTTTTTTATGAAGGGCTTTATGGAGCTTCTTACCGAAATAAACGGTAAGGTCAATGATTTCGTTTGGGTTCAGGTAGGTCTGATTTTGCTCATTGGCGCCGGACTGCTTACGACAATTGTAACAAAGGTGTTCCAAATCAGTCATTTAAAGCACTGGTGGACAAAGACGATTGTAAGCGTATTTAAAAAGGACGTGCAGAAGAAGGAAAAGGGTGCAGTTTCCCAGTTCCAGGCACTCTGTACGGCACTCGCGGCAACCATCGGTACCGGAAATATTGCCGGTGTGGCAGCGGCGATTGTCATTGGTGGTCCGGGTGCGGTGTTCTGGATGTGGGTGATGGCATTCCTTGGAATGATGACAAACTTTTCCGAAAATGTACTTGGTATTTATTACCGCCGCAGAAATAAGTACGGCGAGTGGTCCGGCGGGCCGATGTACTATTTGCAGGATGGTCTTGGAAGCAGGAAGGGCTGCAAGACGCTCGGTAAGGTATTGGCGGTTCTGTTTTCCATTTGTGCGATTCTGGCATCCTTTGGTATCGGTAATCTCGGTCAGGTGAATAAAATCGTCATTAACGTGGAATCTGCATTCTTTAAGAATGTAGACGCACCGACGGTAGTAGGGGACGCTTCGTTAATCGCACTTGTGATTGGTCTTGTACTTATGGTAGTGGCAGCATTGATTATTCTTGGCGGCTTAGAGCGTATTGCAGCGGTAGCGGAGCGCGTGGTTCCGTTCATGGCGATTGCCTATGTGGTTGGCTGCCTGGCAGTATTTTTTATGCACATAAATCAGGTAGGGGCTGTATTTGCTTCTATTTTCAAATTCGCGTTTGGCGTCAAGGCTGTCGCAGGCGGCGTGGCCGGTGTGGCAATCAAGACCGTGATTGTGCAGGGCTGTAAGCGTGGCGCTTTCTCCAACGAGGCAGGTCTTGGTTCCTCGGTTATGGTGCATTCCAACTCCAATGTAAAGGAGCCGGTAAAGCAGGGCATGTGGGGTATCTTTGAGGTATTTGCAGATACCATGGTAGTTTGTACGATGACTGCAATCGTGGTACTTTCTTCCGGATATATTGATTTGGAGACCGGACTTGCGGTAGAAGGGACAAATGATGCAACCTTGGTTGCACAGGCATTCGGGAATGTATTCGGTCAGCCGGGCGAATGGTTTATTGCCATTGCAATGCTTTTGTTCGCATTTACCACGGTGCTTGGCTGGTCGCATTATGGCAGCAAGGCAGTCGAGTATTTATTTGGGCTTAAGGCAGTGAAGGTATATAAGGTGATTTTCGTATTGCTGGTAGTCAGCGGTGCGCTGATGAGTTCCTCCATAGCGTGGGATATTTCCGATACCTTTAACGGAATGATGATGATTCCGAACTTAATCGGTGTCGTTACGCTTTCTCCGGTACTGATAAAGATTGTACGCAATTATGTGGACAGAAAGATAAAGGGGAAGGATGTCGCACCGGTGCTCTCCTATGACCCAGAAGTACAGAAGGTGATGGAAGAGGCGGTAAGAAACGGCGAGGAGTAAAATTTTTGCTGAATTTTTGCAGTTGCCTCAAAAGGGTGTCAAGCATTTTTGAAAATGTCCCGAAAAAATATTTTTATTTGCCCCGGCAAA
>CAZCON010000358.1:0-2066 GCA_964500085.1 uncultured Lachnospiraceae bacterium | reverse complement strand
GGATGTGATATAATACAAGAGAAAAGTGAAAAAAGTGAAAAATTTTTTTTGGAAAAAGTCTGAAATGCCTTGAAAAAGAAAGGGAAAAGACAATCGGAAAGAAACATGGAGAAAATAAGAACAGGAAAGGAGCCATAACTATGAATTATAATGTGGCAGTTATTCCGGGAGATGGAATCGGTCCGGAAATTGTAACAGAAGCAAGAAAGGTGTTGGACGCAGTAGGAAAGAAGTACGGACATACGTTTTCCTATACGGAGGTACTGATGGGAGGTGTGTCGATTGATGCAACGGGCGTACCGCTTACCGAGGAGGCATTGGAAACCTGTAAGAAGAGCGATGCGGTGCTGTTAGGTGCCGTGGGAGGCAACACAAATACCTCTCCGTGGTATAAGCTGCCGCCGAATCTCCGCCCGGAGGCAGGACTTCTCGCCATTCGTAAGGGACTGGGACTGTTTGCCAATATCCGTCCTGCAGTTCTATTTCCGCAACTTGCGGCAGCATGCCCGCTTCGTCCGGATATTACAGAGGGAGGCTTTGATTTTGTCGTAATGCGAGAGCTGACCGGAGGCTTGTATTTTGGGGAACGGCACACGGAGACGGTAAATGGTGTGCGTAAGGCAGTGGATACCCTGACCTATGACGAAAATGAAATCCGCCGTATTGCAAAGTGGGGCTTTGAAATTGCAAGAAAGCGTAATAAAAAGGTTTGCAGCGTGGATAAGGCAAACGTACTGGATTCCTCCCGCCTGTGGCGCGCAGTGGTAAAGGAAGTGGCAGCGGACTATCCGGATGTGGAGCTTTCCGATATGCTGGTCGATAACTGCGCCATGCAGCTGGTCCGCGACCCGAAGCAGTTTGACGTTATCCTGACGGAGAATATGTTTGGTGATATTCTTTCCGATGAGGCAAGTATGGTAACAGGTTCCATCGGTATGCTGTCTTCTGCAAGTCTTGGAGAAGGAAAGCTTGGTCTGTATGAGCCGAGCCACGGCTCCGCACCGGACATCGCGGGACAAAATAAGGCAAATCCGATTGCAACCGTTCTTTCTGCGGCAATGATGCTCCGGTATTCCTTTGATCTTGACAAAGAAGCGGATGCCATTGAGAAGGCCATTCACGCGGTGTTAAATGAAGGCTTCCGTACCGGGGATATTATGTCCGAGGGATTAACGCAGGTCGGCACAAAGGAAATGGGCGATTTGATTGTGGCGCATCTGGCGTAACAGCAGACAGAAGCTTGCAGAAAGCGCAGGGACAGTGAAAGAAGGCAGTGCGTAGTAAGATAGAAAATCTGTAAGGAAATCAATTCAGGAGGATGGAAACATGGGAATGACAATGACGCAGAAGATTCTGGCAGCCCACGCGGGGCTGGAGAGCGTAGTGGCAGGGCAGTTAATTGAGGCTGACCTTGATATGGTGCTTGCCAATGATATTACGGGACCGGTAGCAATCCATGAGGTGGAACGCTTAAACAAGAAGACAGTATTTGATAAGGATAAGATTGCACTGGTGCCGGATCATTTTACTCCGAATAAGGATATTAAGTCCGCAGAGCATTGTAAGTGTGTCAGGGAGTTTGCAAAGCAGCATGAGATTACCAATTATTTTGAGGTTGGAGAGATGGGAATCGAGCACGCGCTGCTCCCGGAAAAGGGACTGATTATGGCAGGACAGACCTGTATCGGCGCGGACTCCCATACCTGTACCTATGGTGCCCTTGGCGCGTTTTCCACGGGGGTCGGCAGTACCGACATGGGTGCCGGTATGATGACAGGAAAGGCGTGGTTTAAGGTGCCGTCTGCCATTAAGTTTGAATTAAAGGGAAAGCCGAAAAAGTGGGTCAGTGGTAAGGATGTCATTCTGCACATTATCGGCATGATTGGAGTAGACGGCGCGCTTTATAAGTCGATGGAATTTGTCGGTGAGGGCGTGAAGAACCTGACAATGGACGACCGCTTTTCCATTGCAAACATGGCAATCGAGGCTGGTGCAAAGAATGGTATTTTTCCGGTGGATGAGCTTACCGTTGCATATATGAAGGAGCATTCCACAAAGCCGTATAC
>CAZCON010000357.1:0-2075 GCA_964500085.1 uncultured Lachnospiraceae bacterium | reverse complement strand
ACGGAAAGCTTGCCGTGGAATCCGAGGCGCAGGCAGAAAAAATTGTGGCGACAGTGAAGGCTGCAGAATTTCATGTGGCAGAGCTGAAGACCGGTGAACGGAAGCGTCAGCCGGCTCCCCCGTTTACTACCAGTACCCTGCAGCAGGAAGCGGCGAAGGCATTGAATTTTTCCACGCAGAAAACAATGCGTCTGGCACAGCAGCTGTATGAAGGGGTGGATGTGAAGGGACATGGAACCGTAGGTCTGATTTCGTATCTGCGTACTGATTCCATTCGTGTATCCGAGGAGGCAGATGCAGCAGCAAAACAGTTTGTTGCACAAAATTACGGCGAGGCGTTTGTGATAGAATCCGAAAAGAAGAGGACGGAGAACAAAAAGATACAGGATGCACATGAGGCAATTCGTCCGACCTATGTAGAGCTGACTCCGGCAACGGTAAAGGAGTCGCTTTCCAGAGATCAGTTCCGTTTGTATCAGCTGATTTGGAAACGCTTTATTGCAAGCCGTATGCAGGCAGCAAAATATGAAACGGCATCAGTAAAGCTAGACGGCGGAGGCTATCGTTTTCATACAACCGCCTCAGAGCTTGTGTTTGAAGGCTTCCTTGCGGTGTATTGTCCGGAGGAGGAAGAGGAAAACGAGGAAGGAAACGGAGGCGGCTTTCTAAAGTCATTAACCAGAGAGTCCGAGATTTCCTTGAAGGAAGTGATTCCGGGAAAGCATTTTACAGCCCCTCCTGCTCATTATACGGAAGCGTCGCTGGTAAAGACTCTAGAGGAGCTCGGAATCGGACGGCCTAGTACCTATGCGCCGACGATTACGACTATTCTGGCAAGAAGGTATGTGATAAAGGAAAATAAAAATCTGTATGTGACGGAAGTCGGCGAGGCAGTGAATACGATTATGAAAAAAGCGTTTCCGTCTATTGTAGATGTCAATTTTACGGCAACGATGGAGGCACTTCTTGACTCGGTGGAAAACGGAGAGGTATACTGGAAAACGATTATCAGAAACTTTTATCCGGATTTGGAGGAGTCGTTAAAGAACGCCGAGGGTGAGCTGGAGCATATCAAAATCGAGGATGAAATTTCGGATGTTGATTGTGATGTCTGTGGAAGAAGAATGGTGGTAAAATACGGACCTCACGGAAAGTTCCTTGCATGTCCGGGATTTCCGGAATGCCGTAATACGAAGCCGTATCTTGAAAAAATCGGGGTGTCCTGTCCGCAGTGCGGCAAGGAAGTGGTCATCCGTAAAACAAAGAAGGGCAGACGGTACTACGGCTGTGAAGCAAATCCGGACTGTGATTTCATGTCGTGGCAGAAGCCTTCGGCGAAGAAATGTCCGCAGTGCGGAGGCGTTTTACTGGAAAAGGGAACAAGGCTGGTTTGCGCTTCAGAGGAATGCGGCTATTCTGAAATGCAGGAGAAAAAAGCAGAGGACTGATTTCTTGTTCTGTGTCGATGTTGGCAATGATACGACCCGACATACGGAGTACACGGTTTATCTGTGTAGGCGTTCCTCTGTATACTTAGCAAATAAGGCTGCATAGCCGCCTGAAGTGCGTCAAATTTGGGATTTGTACTTGTTTTTTGAAAAAATCTGTGATATAATATGAAATAATTGATAATGTGAGGCGGATTTTCTGCCGGAAAGGAGTTGCCGTGAGCGTACAATTGTTAGACAAGACCAGAAAGATTAATAAGCTTTTACACAACAATAATTCTCACAAGGTCGTATTCAATGATATCTGTCTGGTGCTTGGTGAAATTCTTGAATCCAATATTTTAGTAATCAGCAAAAAGGGCAAGGTTCTCGGAATTAAGAACCGCAATGACGTAGAAACCATTGGTGAGTTGATTAAAGATGCGGTAGGCGGCTACATTGATCCTATGTTAAATGAGCGTTTGCTCAATATTCTTTCAACAAAAGAGAATGTAAATCTGGAGACACTTGGTTTTTCATTCCCAGAGGTGGAAAAATATCAGGCGATTATTATCCCGATTGATATCGCAGGAGAGAGACTCGGCACACTTTTTATTTATAAAAAAGGAGCCGCCTATTCCATTGACG
>CAZCON010000356.1:0-2076 GCA_964500085.1 uncultured Lachnospiraceae bacterium | reverse complement strand
TTACTACATCGGTATTGTAGGCAAATACGGTGCACAGGTTCAGCGTTTACTGCAAAAGGCAAAAACGCTGGATATTCAAACCATCTGTCCGCTTCACGGACCGGTTCTGACAGAAAATCTGGACTATTATTTCAGACTCTACGATATCTGGTCCTCCTATGCCGTAGAAAACGAGGGCGTAGTCATTGCCTATACCTCCGTCTACGGAAATACTAAAAAAGCGGTAGAACTGCTCGCCGATGCACTACAGAAAGCCAGCTGTCCTGCGGTAACGATTTACGACCTCGCGCGTTGCGATATGGCTGAAGCTGTAGAAGCTGCCTTTCGCTACAGCAAGCTTGTGCTCGCCACAACGACCTACAACGGAGAAGTATTCCCATTCATGCGTGAGTTTTTGCATCACTTAACAGAGCGTGGTTACCAGAACCGTACCATTGGTATTATCGAGAACGGCAGTTGGGCACCCGTTGCCGCCAAATACATCAAACGGCATTTTGAAAATAGCAAACGTCTGCAATTTACCAGTACCATCGTTACCCTCCGTTCTGCCCTGGACACCGAAAGCAGCGCTCAGGTAGCGGCACTTGCGAAGGAACTTTTATAAAATGGCAATATTTTTCCCATATCAGGAAACACTAACCATATACTGACAAAAGGAGGACACACTATGAAATATGTATGTGATGTATGTGGCTACGAATATGATGAAGCTGCCGGTGACCCTGATAACGGTATCGCTCCCGGCACTCCGTGGGAAAATGTCCCGGAGGATTGGGTCTGTCCGCTTTGTGGGGTGGGAAAGGATTCTTTTTCCAAGCAATCCTAAGAGCCTGCACTCTTTCTGCAGCCTGGGCGCCACTTTTCCGCCAGGCGCACTTTCCAAAAAGGACCGTGCACATTTCATTCCGTGCACGGTCCTTTTCCTATTCACTCTTTTTCCATTCAATAAAATGATAGCTGTCTAAAATTTGAAAATATTTAGCCAGGCGCTCATACAATGGTTCTGCTTTTTCTCCGAAATGCTCCCTTACCTCTGCACCCAGCGCAGCAATATCCTTTGCCCCATCAAGGCGCGGCCAGACAAAGCTTCCGATTTCCTCTAAGTGTATATAGCTTACCTTCGGTTTTTTCAAAAGCTTCTGTGCAATCCGGTTCATGATACCGGTATTAGGAAGCTCAAGCGTCACAAGCCCCGTCTCATTCTTACTCCAGGCGAGTCCTTCCTTTCGCACCGGACAGCGTTCCAGATAATTTTCAGCTATTTTCTTCATACTACTTTTCTTTCACCCTCTTATTTTTCTTCCAGACAGAGAACCTTAATACACAAAGGATAATAAGACCAAACACAACCAGACTTCCGATATTCGCTACCGCTGTCGGAAGCTTTAACCGTGCAGAAAGGTCAATGGCATCTGACACACCAAATACCGCAAGCAGTGCCAGCAAAATGCCAACCAGTCCCTCGCCCGCAATCATACCGGAGCAAAACAGAATGCCGTCATTTACAATCCGCTTCTTTTCATTTTCTTCCTTCTTCATCTTATCAAAGGCAAGGCGAACCAGACCGCCAACCATGATACAGGCATTTAACTGTACCGGAAGATATACACCAATTGCAAACGGAAGCACCGGAATCCCGACAACCTCAACTGCAACTGCAATAAACACACCGGTAAATACCAGTGCCCACGGAAGATTTCCTTCCATTACACCTTCAATAATCATCTTCATCAAGGTTGCCTGAGGTGCTGCAAGCTCCTCGGAGCCAAAGCCCCACGCGCTGTCTAACAGATACAGCGTACCTCCAATCGCAAAGGCTGCTGCGATAACACCGACAATCTCACCAAGCTGCTGTTTTTTCGGAGTCGCCCCAAGAAGATAACCTGTCTTTAAATCCTGCGAGGTATCTCCGGCAATTGCTGCCACAATACAAATAATGGAACCGATTGCGATGGCACTTTGCATCCCACTTGCGCCGGATTCCCCGGTTATCTTTAAAATCACCGTGGCAATCAGCAGCGTTGCGATTGCCATACCGGAAACCGGATTATTGCTGCTGCCGACCAGACCCACCAT
>CAZCON010000355.1:0-2078 GCA_964500085.1 uncultured Lachnospiraceae bacterium | reverse complement strand
GAATCAGATAATCTCCCGCAGCGTTTCCAAAATTGAAGCAAAGTCGCCAGTCGGAGTAAGGTCCCTGATCCGTTACAATGAGAAAGGTAAACTGTGTAAGCTCCGGAGTAAGTGAAGCAGAGGTCCACCAGCAGCTTGGATATTCTGAACCGTCATAGCGGTTGATTCCGATATCAAAGTCGGTTGCTGTGGTACAGCTTGCTTCAAAGGTAAGCTGATAGAGACATCCTGGTTCCAGCGCGAGCTGATTTGCCTGCGACTGAATATCCCAGACCTGTCCGGTGGCTTCAGGAACATTGACGAGAAAAGTATTTTTTGTTTCATCAGCCAGATAGGAGGCCGGACCGTAAAAGGTCCAGAACGTAGTTTCCTGAAGAAGGTTGTCCTTTACAAGCAGGGCTTTGTTGCAATAGGAAATAAGATATCGCTTTGCGTAGGTCGGACGATTGTTGAAGAAATTCCGGAGCTGGACAACTTCATTGGAATAGCTGGCTGCCGACCAGCCGGCGCCAAAGCGGTAGAAGGTGTCCAGCGTGGCATCCGAATATGCTGTCACGTATTCGGAAATTTTTTCATTAACGGTTTTGGGGGCAAAACAGGTTTCCATAATGTGAAGATAATTTTCGTAAAAGGCCTCGCGGAAGGAGTCGTTTTTCATCACATTCCGCAGTAATCCCGGATAATTAAACTCCAGATGGGACGCATGGATTGTGCCAAGGGAATCGTACTGGAAGGAGGTTTCTGTATTCCCATAGAGTCCGGCTGTCATATCTAAATCATAGAAAATAAAACGCCATTTTCTGTCAGCTCTTGGGAGAGAAGGGTCTATAATTGTAGAACGCCACAGCATCCAGTTGTTGAGACCACCGTTTGCCCAGTCGGCATTATTGACATAGGTTTCAACAGTCATGTAATCCATAAAGCACTGGACATCAAAGGTGTCGCAAAAGTAGGCATAATTGGCTTCATTGGTCATGTCGGCGGTCTGTGCCCAGAGGAAAAATGCTTTTAGCTCTTCCATGTCTTCTTCAGAGCCTGATTCAAGACTGCCGTTTTTTATAACGGTGACATGATCCTTGGGAATTCCGTAATGTGCTTCAATGTATTCGTCCTCCGGCTTTTCACGGAGAAGATAAAAGCCCCAGAATTCACCGTCAATAAAGAGAATACATGGCTCGGAGGCCATTGTGTCAACAGTCAGACCTGCTGCAAGCTCTTGAACCAGTGCGTCACGGAAATGCAGGAAAAGATTGTCGTTGCCGCCGTTTCGCAGGGTGATTTTGTCAAAGGTTTGAATGAGCTCCCCGGTTGCATCGGTCAGCTCGCTAAAAAAGGCATAATTCATTTTACCATCACCGTATTGCTTTCTTGCATAAAGCCGTAGACTTTTTTGCGCGGATTCACGAGACCAGTTTCCTGAGATTCTGGCACCTACATTCATGCTGTAAGCAAGAGCCCCGTTTTCAAATACCTGCACGGTAACGGGAAATTCGGATTCCCTGCCGTCCTTGTTGTAGTTGGTTGGATTGTTAACATCGCCGGGAGCGTATGGAACATAAGCGTCGCTGTTTAACCACATATAATAACCGGTGCCAACCATGTATGCACCGTCATTCGGATCAAACAGGAGGCTTGGCTCTGTAATCAGGGAAAAAACTTTCATCTGGGTATAATAGGAGGCGCTTTTTTCTATAAAGTAGCTGTTGGTAATGACTTCGCTACAGGTGCCGTCGGCTGCTCTGGAAACGGCACGTACAATGATACCCTTATCTACCGGGTCGGTAGGAGGCGTATACTGTGACAGCGTAATTTCTGCAATCGCACTGAGAGTATTCGGTTCGCTTGTGTTATTGTAAACAGGAATACCGTTTTTATAGCGGAGAGCCGTTTCTGAAACACGGGGGTCGCTGCCGTCCAGCGTATAATAAATTTCATGGTTTCCCGTGCCGGAAAGTGTAAGTGTAAATGCCGTATCGTAGAAGCCGCCTGCCTGCGAAAATACAGGAGCCGCAGGGAGAACGGCAGAAACAGAAGGAGTGGGGGGAACAGTGTCATCCGGCAGAGAAGTGCCGGAAACT
>CAZCON010000354.1:0-2084 GCA_964500085.1 uncultured Lachnospiraceae bacterium | reverse complement strand
CTTTTTTCTGTTTGGCAAGATGTAATTTCAAGTTTTTAAAAATTCGTTATTTATCGTCGTTTGCAATTTACCGTTTTGTTTCGTTACCGTTCAGTGCTTAAGTCGATTCCAAAGAATTCCTCCAGATATTGTATCATGTAGGCAGGCCGCTGCTTTGCAAAGGAACGGATACGATCCAGATGCAGATTGGTACGCTCCGGGCGGGCATAGATTTCAAAGGTCCCTTTTAGTGTGTTTAGGTACTGGTAGTAATAGGAGAGCTCCGCGTCGCGTTCGCTGCACATTTGATCCAGAACAGCACATACGTTGTCATAGGAAAAAGCACCGTTCATGTATTCCAGAATTTTGTCGATAAAATATTGTTTGCAGTCTTCTCTTACAAGGAGAGCAGCAAGCAGCGGGGAATAGCGTTTGTTGCTTTTGGAACCGAGTACCTGTTCTAAATCGTTGCGCGCAGCTCCCGCATCCTCTGTGGATTGATAGGTGCCAAAAGCGGTATCGGCATCATGCAGAAGAAACCGCCACCGGCCATCCATTTCTCCTGAGCCATATGCTTCATCTTCGGCAGCATAGTAACGGAAACAGCGATAGTTTCCCTGCGGCCAGTCATAATTTGCAACATACATATTAAGAGCCATATAGTCAAGATAGTTTTCAATATCGACAAGAGAGCAAAGCTCTGTATAGGTTTCTTCTACGGTCAAATCTGCATAGGCGTATTTTTTATACAGTGTATTGTATTCCTTTGCAGCGGCATTTTCTGCCGCATCGCCGGAAAGGGATTTTGCAGTGTCGCTGCCCTCCAGAATGATATATTCTCCATCGCTTTTGCTGTTGCGGTACTGAAAATATTTGTCACAGTAGGATTCATGGAGCCAGTAGAAGCCGTAATAGGAGCCGTTTACATAAGCAAGAGCAGGAACAACCGCTTCATAGACGGAAAAACCGGCAGTACCGGCCAGGCGCTGTACCAGCTCGTCACGGAGAAAAGCACTCTGGAAATCATCTCCGCCGTTACGAAGTACCAGCTTGTCGTATTTGGTAATCGGTTTACTGCCGTCTGCGGTGGTCGAACCAAAGAGCGTGGTGGCAAAGGTTCCCTTGCCTTCTTCGTACTCCTTTCGTGCAAAAAGCTTTAAGGATTTGACGGCGTGCTCTCTGGAGGTTCCGCCGAATACCCGCACGCCGGCATACTGTTCAAACAAAAGGTCGCCGTCTGCAGAAATGGCTTCAATATGCACCTCCCGTTCGGAAGCACGTCCTCTTTGTTTATAATTTTCTCCGTATAAAATGCCATCGGGACCACCGGTTAGCTCTGCCGGGTCACCGTTAATGGAAAAAATGACGGTGGTATAGCGTTCTTTAATGGATTCACTTAAAAAATAGGTGTGTACACAGGTATCAGAGACAGTGCCGTCATCGTACCAGACCTTTGCCCGGATGGAATAAACATTCGGAGAATCCCCTGTATTTGTTACCAGAAGGATTGGCTCGGTATAGAGGGTTTCTGTCTGGGTCGGTTCTGTACCGTCTAAGGTATAGGTAATATAACCGTCCTTTTGTGCAGAGGCAACGGAAAGCTCAATAAAAGTATTTTTGGAAAAGAAATAGCCGGCCTCGGAAAAGCAAACATCACCCGGAGTGCCGGTCGGTGTCGGAAGCGGAGTTGGCGTTGTTGTCTCCGTGACACCGGGTGTTGAAACTGCCGGAGCGGTTGGCGTGGCTGCCGGAGAAGGTGCCGCAGTTGCCGTAATCACGGGCACATTTGTAAGACCGGAGGAAGGAGAACCGGTAGGAGCTCCGGAAATCTGCGGCAGAAAACTGCAGCCGGCAAGACAGAATCCGAAAGAAAGTGCTGGAAGTAAAAAATGTCTGGTAAAGTAAAATCGTTTCATGGTTAGATTCCTTTCTAAAAACAGATGCTTTATTTTTTCCACGTTGCAGGGTGGAAGAGTACCATCATCGGAATAATTTCCAAACGTCCTGCCAGCATATCAAACATCAGAACAAATTTTGACAGCGTGGAAAAAGCAGAAAAATTTCCGACAGGACCCACAGTATTCAGTCCGGGTCCAATATTATTC
>CAZCON010000353.1:0-2084 GCA_964500085.1 uncultured Lachnospiraceae bacterium | reverse complement strand
ACATAACACTTTTTAATTTCGTGTCAATACATTGTCATTACGTGCTTTTGCTTGCGACTGCCTATGCATATTTTCTTAAAAAAGTAAACATCTTTTCATTGACCTTTTTTACTTCTTCCTCCGGAAAATGCGGTCTGTGTCCGCAGCCCTCCACAATAAAAATTTCAGCCTGCGGACATCTTCTCCGAATCTGCTCTAAGCGTTCTTTGTTGGCATAAGCATCCTTCTCTCCCGCAATCAGCTACACCACCATTTCCAATGGAAATGACTGCCTGGACCCTCTCCGGATGCCTTGCTGCCATATAATATGCAACTCCGCCTCCGGTACTGTAGCCAAGTAAATTTACCTTATCAATTTTCAAATTATCCAATAGTCCTATCATATCTTCCGCAATCTGTGCAGAATTCCACTCCAGACTCGCGCTTTTTGTTCTGCCATGCCCTCTGTAATCCGGTAACAGACATCGATACCCTTCTGCATAAAACGGCTGTATCTGTCCACCAAAGGCCAGTATCCCTCTGCTGTATCCGCTATGCAAAAACAATACCGGTTCCCCGCAACCGATTTCCTCATAAAAGATTTCGATATCACCTACTTTTTGATAAGGCATCACTAACCTCCCTTTCTATCCGTATCTTTCTATTGGAGCTAATTATCTCATCATATAATAAAGACTTTTTTCGTAGTCCTTCACAAAATACCTTCTGGTTTTTTGCCCTTTTTCTATAATGGTATGTCCTTCTGCTTCTAACATTGCTTTTTGCGCCTCAGCACCGCCCGGATATTTTACATTTAATTCTCCGTCTGCCTTTAGCGTTCTCCAATATGGTGTTTTATCCTCCGTGCGCTTATGACTTGCCCATGCGGCAATCGACACAAAAATCCCCGCCGTCATAGGTTCTGTAAAATCAGCTCCATTTAACTTTGCAAAATATTCTCTTATAAATCTTTGTTATCTTCTTTCGCCAATTTTATCGTCCCCTTCGTTTCCATTTCTCCAAAATCCGCCCTAAAAAAGGCAACAGACCAAATGCCGGATTTTCCGAAAAAAACCATAAGGAAATGCTGACACTGAGCAAGGTTCTTTCGAACTTAGTGTCTGCTACATTTCCACAGGAACGAGAGCAGGGGCTCCCAGGAAAACTCTAACATTTGGTCTGTACTTGAATCATCGGAACGCAACACCCTTAAAACAGTCCGGTAATTCTGCCGCTTTCCTCCACATCAATCCGCTCTGCCGCCGGAGTTTTCGGAAGTCCCGGCATGGTCATAATGGTGCCGGTAATGGCTACTACAAAGCCCGCGCCGGCGGAAATATATGCCTCACGAATATTGATATTAAAGCCCTCCGGACGTCCAAGTTTTGTCTGGTCATCCGATAAGGAATACTGGTTCTTTGCCATGCAGACCGGAACCTTGCCAAAGCCCATTGCCTCAATCTTTGCAATCGCTTTCTTTGCCGCCGGGTCATAGGTCACACTGCCGGCACCATAGATTTCCTTTGCAATGGTTTCAATCTTCTCGCAAATCGAAAGCTCATCCGCATAAATCGGCGCAAAGTGGCTTTCCTTGTCTGCAAGGGTTTCCAACACCTTGTTTGCAAGCGCAATGCCGCCTTCGCCGCCCTTCTCCCAGACATCGGAAAGGGCAAACTCTGCGCCTCTTGCCTCACAAAACTCCTTCACAAAGGCAAGCTCTGCCGGGGAGTCGGTAATAAAACGATTTAAGGTTACCACTACCGGCACCTTGTACTTCTGCAAATTCTCAATGTGCTTCTCTAAGTTTACAATGCCCTTCTTTAATGCCTCTACATTTTCCGCACCAAGGTCTGCCTTTGCCACACCGCCGTTGTACTTCAACGCCCGCACCGTTGCCACCAGTACCACCGCATCCGGCTTTAAACCTGCCATACGGCACTTAATGTCAAGGAACTTTTCTGCGCCAAGGTCAGCGCCAAAGCCTGCCTCGGTAATCACATAATCAGCTAACTTTAATGCGGTTCTTGTGGCACGGACGCTGTTACAGCCGTGTGCAATATTTGCAAACGGTCCACCGTGTACGATTGCCGGTGTATGCTCTAACG
>CAZCON010000352.1:1540-2090 GCA_964500085.1 uncultured Lachnospiraceae bacterium | reverse complement strand
TGCAACCTCTATGGTTTTGAATTGAACTCTCTGCCTTTTATTACGACCTTCTTTTCTGAAAGTCTGCTTCGTCTTCCTAATTTTACCATAATATTTTGACTATTTCAAGGAAATACTGTTATTTTGAATATAAAGATATTTTTTTCGATTGCACTACTTGTTTTTTGCTTCCAAGATCATGTCATTGACTGTTTTGAGCATCTGTGCATATTGTACCGCATATTCTCCCGGCATATCCCGCAGTACATAATCCAACGGTGTTTTCATTTCCTGACCGGTAACCTTTCCTAATACCAGATAATCTGCAGACATTCCGCTGTTTTTGCACAATTTATAAATACTCTCCGAAGAAAGTCCCTTGGTTCCCTTTTCTGCTTCTGCAAGAAACTGCGGAGAAAGCCCCACCTGCTCCGAAAACATTTCCCTGCTCATTCCCAGGCTTTCCCGATACGCACGGATTCTACCGCCGATTACTACGTTGAGTTCCTTTACCTTTTTCAAAATCCGCACGCTCCTTTCTGCCTGCTTTCTTCTTTCTGAGTGTAAACCC
>CAZCON010000352.1:0-1530 GCA_964500085.1 uncultured Lachnospiraceae bacterium | reverse complement strand
TAAACCCCATTCATATTATAGCGATTGCACGGATTTCGAAACATAGTCTATAGGAGATTTTTTCTGCCATAGCAGTAAATCGGAACATTTTTTTACCATTTTTCGACACTTTGCTTCATCTTTTGGTACAGTTTGTTTCAGCACTTGCATTTTCCCCTGTCTTCGACTAAAATAATATCATATGAATACTAAGGCCTCTGCCCGTACAGTCGCATAGGTCTGTGACAAGAAATCAACAGTTCGGAGGTACTTTATGAACGGCTCATCTTTTGGGACTTATTTTAAAATTACAACCTTTGGGGAATCCCACGGCGCTGCGCTCGGCGTTGTCATTGACGGCTGTCCTGCCGGCGTTCCTCTTACCACAGAATATATCCAGAGCTTTTTAGACCGTAGAAAGCCGGGGCAGAACCTTTATTCCACCCCACGCAAGGAAAGTGACCTTGTAGAAATCCTTTCAGGCGTTTTCGAGGGAAACACCACAGGCACCTCTATCGCCCTTCTGATTCGTAACGAAGCGCAGCGTTCCGCAGATTATTCAGAAATTGCCTCCTATTATCGTCCGGGACATGCGGATTACACCTTTGACGCAAAATACGGTGTTCGGGATTACCGGGGCGGTGGGCGTTCCTCCGGTCGGGAAACCGCCTCCAGAGTCGCTGCCGGTGCAGTTGCCTGCGCTCTCCTTGAAGCTCTTGGAATCAGGGTCTGTGCTTATGCAAAATCCATTCACAACTATGTTTGTTTTGATACGGAGGATTATCTGACAGAGCATTATTCCATTGAAGAACTGGCTTTACTGCGGGCGAAAAGCCCGCTTGCCATGCCGGACGCCACCGCTTCTGCAAGTGCCGAGGCTTTTTTAGCCGGGCTGAAGGAAGCGCATAATTCCGCAGGCGGTACGATTGAATGCGTTCTCACCGGACTTCCGGCAGGACTCGGCGACCCGGTTTTTGAAAAGTTTGACGCACGGCTTGCCCATGCCATGCTTTCCATCGGCGCAGTCAAAGGCTTCGAGCTTGGATCCGGCTTTGCTGCCGCAAAGCTTACTGCCACCGAGCAAAACGACCCGTTCTATACAGACCAAAATGGCACTATAAAAAAACGCACCAACCATGCCGGCGGCATTCTCGGCGGTATGACCGACGGTTCGGATGTGCTTTTTCGCGTGGCAGTAAAGCCTACCCCGTCCGTCTATGCCCCACAGGAAACCGTAAAAAAGGATGGTTCCTCCTATACCTGTCAAATTGCCGGACGACATGACCCTGTCATCGTGCCTCGTGCCGTTGTCGTTGTGGAATGTATGGCTGCCCTTACTGCTGCGGATGCCCTGCTCTCAAATTTAGGAAGCAGACTTACGCATTTACAGCAAATTTATACTTCAGAATCGCAGCTTTCCTCTGATTCTGAGCCGTAAAAAGGCTCCCGCAGAACCTTTTTCATCAAATGACCTCGCGAATGCTTACGCATTCCCTCGATTGCGACATTTATGATAGCCCACACCTCATAAAAAAGCAGCCCGTTGTGTGC
>CAZCON010000351.1:0-2095 GCA_964500085.1 uncultured Lachnospiraceae bacterium | reverse complement strand
ATCATATTCCATTGTATTTGTCCATAAGAATCCTGAAAAAGATACAAACGGCAGCTGCAGGAACAAAAACCTTTTTTTCCTACAGCTGCCCCATTTGCACCGAATCTTTTTCGCCCTGCTACATATTTCTATGAAACAGACTTATCCGCAATATCTACCAGTCTTCCGGCAACCTGCTCTACGCTAAAGAACGCATTTTCCACATCCTCCGTCACCTGCTTCTGGCTCTTTCCCTGCTCTACCACCTGTCTGGTCTGTTCTCTTAAGCTGGCAACCAGCTCCTGCATTTTCTCAGAGGTTTCTCCAAGCTTATGTGCAAATGCTTCGGTTTCCTTACTTGCCTCCAAAACCTGCATTGCCATTTCCTTCGAATCGGTCTGCATCACGCCAATCTGATTTGCCTCTTCCTTCGCACCGTTGATCTGCTCTAAGCCCTCTGCAATCGAGGACACATTCTTTTTGTTTGCCTCCTGTACTTCTTCCAGCAAATCACCAATATTTGCAATGATGCCCTTAATCGACTCACTCGCCTTCTTAGAATTTTCCGCAAGCACACGAACCTCATCTGCAACCACCGCAAAACCTCTTCCGTTTTCGCCGGCTCGCGCAGCCTCAATACTTGCATTGAGTGCCAGCAGATTCGTCTGTGAGGTGATACTCCCTATCGTCTGTGCAAACTCTGCAACCTCATCCATTGCATTCTTTAAGCTTTCAATGGAACCCTCCGTGTCTCCTGCCGTAGCGTGCATTCGTTCCATACTGACTGCTGTATCCGTCATAAAGGAGATATATTCCCCAAGCTTCTGATAGGTTTCCTGTGCAATCGTAACCATCTGTGTACTCTGCTGTCTGATATGCTCGGCATTATAAAGCGCTGTCTTTGTCTCCTGCGTCAGTTCGATTGCAAGCTGCTCATTGCTGTCACAATCCGCAAGAGATTTCTCTGCGGCAATCGTAATCTGCTCATTTGTTTTCTGGAACTGACCAATATTCTGCTTAAAGCCCTCTGTTTCACTAATAAGCTCTGTCGATGCCTGATTACACTCCGAAATAAGGACTGCCACCTTTTTCGTATCATTGAGATTCTCAAGCACCTTTCTGGCACCCTCCGCAATCTTCGTACAAACCAACGCCATCACAAACTGCTCAATCAAAAAGCCCATGCTCCGGCTGACAAACCATGTAAAATTTGTGTCAAATTCAACCTGTACCACACTAAGAGAACGCAAGAACAGGGATACCACCAGAAACGCATAGCTGAACACCGCCGTCTGCAGCGTCAGCTTCTTATCATAGTAAAAAATACTGAACACCATCGGCAGGGCATAGGTCAGATAAATGCCGATTGCCGCGTCACTTGCCATAATGGTAAGCAGACCACACAGCGCAAGCAATACAATATACTTTAAAATTCTTGTCGGAACACCCGCCTTATATGCCACAGTCGGTCCCATCGTAACAATCAAAGCAATTCCCGTCATAATCAGAAGGTTTGACATTTTTGACTGGAATAACCCAATGAAGGAAAACACCATAATTGCCGGGAATGCCAGAATCAGCCAACGCAAAATCTTAACCATGTTTCTCGTTACAGCCACTTCATTTTCATAAAAAAACTGATTATCTCCATTTTCCATATCGTTCTCCACTCCTTTTCTGCCGTTTCATTTTCAAAAGGCTGTCACACTAAAAGGTACTATTGCCCAACCGATATTCTACTGATTTTATTTTAACAGATGTATGAAAATTTTACCAGACTATTTTCACGAATGTTGTAAAAAAACGAGGGCTGTGCAGCTTGACCTGCAACAGCCCCGTCTTGATTTCTATTTTGTTCTATGCTTCCGTTTACTTTGTCAACAGCAGCATAATCTCATTGCTCCGTTCAATGAACTTCGTCATTTCCTCCGGTGCCAGCGGCTTATGGGAAAGCATTGCCAAATCATACAGCTGTTCGCAAATCACAGACGCGTTTTTGCTCTTCTTATGCTCGAACACATACTTTACCAACGGATGGTTTGCATTTAGCACAAGCGTTTCACCCTCGCCGCCAAACATGGACGGATCCATACCGTACATATTGTACATTTTCATC
>CAZCON010000350.1:0-2097 GCA_964500085.1 uncultured Lachnospiraceae bacterium | reverse complement strand
CTAACAGCGTTTCGTTGGGCGAATGCAGTGCCAGATACCGCCGTCCGTCCAGTCCCGTAAACAGCATGCCGTGTCCGCCGTCCTTTGCAAACAAAAGCTCCTTCTCCGGCTTCCAGTTTCCGGAAAACTTTCCGTTTTCCGGGGCTGCCAGTGCCACGCAGTAATTTTCGCCCTCTGAAAAGCTGGACCAAATCATACGGAGCCGTCCCTGCCTGTCCCGGAACAAAAACGGCCCGTCCGTCACATAAATATCGCCCCGCCTGCGGTGGTGAAAGCAGACGACCGCAGGGGCTGCGTCGGAGGCTTTGAACAAATACCGGGGTTCACCCACCGGTGCCTTTAAATCTCTTGTCAGCTCCACCGCACACATATGACCGTCTCCCTCCGTATCCTCCCATTCGTGGGAAAATACCATGTATGGCGTGCCATCCTCCTCGATATAAAGGGTGCCGTCCAGAGAATACCAGTCCTTTGGCGTTATGGAGCCGTCACTGTGCGGTACAAACGGTCCCAAGGGATTGTCCGCCTTCAGACAGTGGGTGCCTCTGCCCACACCATCCGTAAAAAAGGTGGCAAACATATAAAATGCGCCCTCGTACGCATAGACCTCCGGTGCCCAGTAATTACTATGGGGTGCAAACGTCTCTGTCTTATGAAACACCTCAAAGGGGCCGTCAAATTCTTCCAAATCCGTCCCCACATAGCAGTCGAAGCCGTCCGCCTCGCCCCAGCAGGTAGCCCCTCTGGTTCCGTACAAATAATATTTTCCGTCATGTACCAGTACAAACGGGTCCCTGATGTTAATTTCCTCTCTTTTCACAGTCCTTCCCCTTCTCTCTTTTGGAAAACAGACACCAGCCGCGCCTGCCTCCTCTCTTCTTTGCGAAAACAGGTGCTTTCCCGCCTGTCCTCCGCTCTTTTTAAAAACAGACACCGGCGTTAGGATAGAAATGCCCTGATGCGTTTGCCGTCCGCCAGTCCCTTTTGGTACAGCTTTGCAATCCGCTCCTTATCCCGCGTCAGCGTATCCACGCCGAGACAGTCGTCCGGTGCCACCAACAGCAGCCTCCCCTGCGCCTCATACTCCTTGGCAAGCGCCACGCTGTCATTGTATTTTTTATACCGCAGACAAAGCTCTGCCGCCGCCCTCGGATACTTTTTCCGGATACGCTTCGCCAATTTTTCATCCCGGTCCGGTACGCGCACAAAATCCCGCGGTCTGGAAAGCACCAGCACCACCTTATCGCAGCCGTCGGCAAACGCCTTTTGTACCGGCACCGGGTCTGCCAAACCGCCGTCATAATACGGCACGCCGTCTATCACATACGGCTGGTTTACTACCGGAAGCGAAGAGGACGCCTTGATAATGTCGTAGCAGTCACGTCTTACATCCCTGCGGTCAAAATACTTGGTCTCTCCGGTCAGGGCATTGCACGCCACCACATAAAACTCCGCCGCAGACTGTTCAAAAACGTCATAATCGATGGGATTTTCCCCGTTTGTTCCCGAAATCACACGATACGGATACTCCAGATTGATATAATTCCGAAGCTTTATAAAGTTCCGGATACTGATGTATTCCTTTCGGAACGCATACTCCTCATAAAAACGTATATTACGCTCCCTCTGTCCCGCAAGGTATGACATCATATTACCACTGCCTGCAGAAATACCGATACAGTAATCAAACTGCAGCCCCTGTCTAAGACAGGTCTCCAGCACGCCTGCCGCATATACGTCCCGTACTCCGCCTCCCACGTCAATGATACCGATTTTGGGTTTCGCCATTTCCATTCTCTTTTCCTCCGCTTCTCCTCATCCCTTTTAGTGTAACATATCCCGCCGTTTTTATCAAACAAAGAAATCGAAAAACAGCCGCCGCCCTATGCCTTTTCTTTACCAGGAGAGGCGGTGAACCGCAGCCCACCGCCTCTTTGTCACATTCCGTCTGTCCGTACAGAATACGCCACAGACGACTTTCTTATTTTCCCGTGTTCTCTCCGCTTTTACGGCATGTCCTCGCCACAGGTATCGCACACACCGTCGTTGTCGGTATCCGTACACTCTGTCAGCCTCGTATCGCAGCGGTCGCACAGA
>CAZCON010000349.1:0-2106 GCA_964500085.1 uncultured Lachnospiraceae bacterium | reverse complement strand
GTATCGTCTGGTACGGGGAAGATATGAGCTGTTCCCGTACATGAAAAGCCGGATTCTGGGAACAAGACTGTCGGAGTATACGGCAGAGGGACTGATTTTGAATGACGGTGATCCGGTGCGTCTGGATTTGGAGTGTGTGCGCCCGACCATGGAGGATTTGATGTATTATCTGAAGCTTGGAGCTATCGGGAAAGGAACGGTGGGAAGATGAAGCAGGAAAAAACCATGTGGGGGTATGCGTTCTTTTTGCTGGGGGAGGGCTTTTTCCGGTTGCGCAAGGAGCTTTCTGGCTGGCGTGGGGCAGCGGTGCTGTTTATTTTTGGATATATGGCGCTTGATATGTTTTGGGCGGAAGATACCGAATTCTTGGCTTCCTTAGAGGTGGCGGCAATATGGCTGATGCTGTTATTTCCACCCCGCATCGGAACACTGTTGTATCTTTTGCCGTTTTCAAAGGTGGAGCGGCGGCGTTATCTCGGAAGCTACGCGGCAGTCTATATGGTATTTCTGGTGCTTACCTTTTTGCTTGTTGGAACGGTGTCATCGCTACTGCTGGGATATCCGTATCCGTTATGGATATTGTATTTTGTATGCACTACAGTGCCGCTTCTTATGGCGTACAGTGGCAGCTTTTTAACAAATGCGGTGAAAAGGAAGCAGACGGACAGTATGGACTGGTTGTTTTTTTCTACCAGAGGGTGGTGGAAACAGTCGGTAAATTATATTGAGGAGGCAAAGGAGCTGTGTAAAGCGCAGAAACCGGCAGAACACAAAAGGAAGAAGCTGATGCCACAGGAAAAGAAAGAACGAAGAAAATGTATTTTTAGGGAAAGTGCGATATTGGTTAGTGTTATTGTAGTTACGATACATGCATGCGGGGGCTGGATATGGAAGCTTTTTGGGCTAGATGAAACACTTGCGTTTCTTGCCGGAACGATAATTGCGTATGTGTGTGCGACAGTGGTGATTCTGGTATGTATCCGCCTTATCGCGGAGAAGCTTGACAGTACGGGTGGTACAGGAAAGGAGGAAGGTGGATGCAATTCGTAGTTTCGGGACAGTCTGTCCTGCCCATTTATGAGCAGATTATCGGGCAGATAAAGACTGCAATTGTAGCGGGGGAGTTAAAGCAGGGTGATATGCTTCCATCCATTCGTGCTCTGGCAAAGGATTTGCAGATTAGTGTGATTACGACAAAGCGTGCCTATGAGGAGCTGGAAAAGGAGGGCTTGATTTTTTCCGTATCCGGGAAGGGCTTTTACGTTTGTGAACAGAATACGGATTTGCTTCGGGAGAAAAAGCTTGCCATGGCAGAAAAGCATATGTTAGACTGCATCAGGGAGTGCAGGGAGGCAGGAATGAACCGGGAGGATATTATGGAAATGGCAGAGGTTTTGCTGGATTCGGAATAGAGAGGGGGATTCTTTTGCAAAAGCAGTTACAAAGAACAGACGGGGCGGCAGCCTCAGAGGAGGAAGCAAGGCGACTTACGCGCCCGGCGGTACGGGTGCAGGGAATCGGCACCTCCTTTCCCTCGTTTGGAAAAGAAAGATTTAAATTGCAGGATATTTCATTTACGTTACCGCGGGGTTATATACTGGGGCTGATTGGCAGAAACAGTGCCGGAAAATCCACGCTGCTTCGCCTTTTGCTGCAAAGCATTCCAAGAAAAAGCGGGACGATGGAAATTGCAGGCTATGATGTTGCCACCCATGCGGAAAAGGCGAAGAGAATGGTAGGCTATGTAGGCGAAGATTTTTGTTTTCTCCCGAAGGAAACCCTGCGGGAGAGTGGGAAGCTTTTTGGTGCCTTTTATCCGGAATATGAGGAAGAAAAGTATTTGGAGCTTTTAAGCCGTTTTGAAGTAGGAGAACATAAGCTTGGAAATCAGCTCTCGAAGGGAGAAATGACGAAGGCACAGCTTGCGTTTGCCCTAGCGCATAAGCCGGAGCTGTTGCTGCTGGATGAGCCAACGGGTGGTCTTGATCCGGTGGCGCGACGGGAGTTTTTGTATGTGCTGCAATCGGAGCTTGTGGAGGAAAGGATGGGGATTATCTTTTCAACGCATCTGACGGAGGATTTGGATAAGGTGGCAGATTATGTTGC
>CAZCON010000348.1:0-2112 GCA_964500085.1 uncultured Lachnospiraceae bacterium | reverse complement strand
ATGTTGTAGATGTACCTGCATCTAAGATGAAGATTGCAATCGCAGAAATCCTGTTAAAGGAAGGTTATATTAAGGCGTATGATGTGGAAGAGGTTGGTTCTTTCAAAACCATCCATATTACGTTAAAGTATGGTAAGGATAAGAACGAAAAGGTTATCTCCGGTCTGAAGAGAATTTCTAAGCCGGGTCTGCGTGTATATGCGAACGCAGAGGAGCTTCCGAAGGTACTTGGCGGTCTTGGTATTGCGATTATTTCCACCAATAAGGGCGTGCTTACCGATAAGGAAGCCAGAAAGGCTAACGTTGGCGGTGAAGTATTAGCATTCGTTTGGTAGTAACTGAAGCACGGAAAGGAAGTCTGTCTGAACACTGCTGATGCAGGAGGAAAGCAGAAACTCTTTTCTAAGGTGACCGAAAGGTCAGAGAAATGTGTGGAAAACACCGTTTCTTACATTCAAAATTTAGGAGGTACGGGCATGTCACGTATAGGTAGAATGCCAATCGCCATTCCGGCAGGTGTAACTGTCACAGTGGCAGAAAATAATAAGGTTACCGTTAAGGGACCGAAGGGCACGCTTGAAAGAGTGTTAGCTCCGGAAATGGAAATCAAGGTAGAAGGTTCTGAGGTTGTAGTAAACAGACCGAACGATTTAAAGAGAATGCGTTCTCTGCATGGTCTGACCAGAACGCTCATCAACAACATGGTAGTTGGTGTAACGAATGGTTACGAGAAGGTTCTCGAAGTAAACGGTGTTGGTTACAGAGCAGCAAAGTCCGGTAAGGAGCTTACCTTAACCCTCGGATATTCTCATCCGGTAGTTATGGTAGACCCGGAGGGCGTTGAAACCGTTCTCGACGGTCAGAACAAGATTACCGTTAAGGGTATTGATAAAGAAAAGGTTGGTCAGTACGCAGCTGAAATCAGAGATAAGAGAAGAACGGAGCCGTATAAGGGCAAGGGTATCAAGTATGCGGATGAGACCATCAGACGTAAAGTCGGTAAGACCGGTAAGAAGTAAAAGGAGGAATGAAAGAATATGGTTAGCAAAGAGTCCAGATCTAAAGTTCGCGTAAAGAAGCATATGAAGATTCGCAATCGTTTCTCCGGTACCGCAGAAAGACCGCGTTTGGCAGTATTCAGAAGCAATAATCATATGTACGCGCAGATTATTGATGATACCGTTGGTAACACTCTGGTAGCAGCTTCCACCCTGGATAAGGATGTAAAGGCTGAGCTTGAGAAAACGAATGATGTTGCAGCAGCAGCAAAGCTCGGAACTGTTATCGCAAAGAAGGCACTTGAAAAGGGAATCACAACGGTTGTTTATGATCGTGGCGGTTTCGTATATCAGGGCAAGGTTAAGGCACTTGCTGAGGCAGCAAGAGAAGCCGGCTTAGAATTCTAATCAGGAGGGAAAACATGAGACGTACAATCGTTGATGCCAGCAATTTGGAATTAGAAGATAAAGTAGTAAGCATCAAGCGTGTTACCAAGGTTGTAAAGGGTGGTCGTAACTTCCGTTTTGCAGCACTCGTTGTTGTAGGCGACAAGAACGGTCATGTAGGCGCAGGTCTTGGTAAGGCAGCAGAAGTTCCGGAAGCAATCCGTAAGGCAAAAGAGGATGCAATGAAGAATTTAATCGAGCTTCCGCTTGATGAAAACGGTTCCGTACCGCACGATTACCTTGGTAAGTTCGGCAGCGCATCTGTTCTCTTAAAGCGTAGCCCGGAAGGTACCGGTATCATCGCAGGCGGCCCGGCTCGTAACGTGCTTGAACTTGCAGGATTTAAGAACATCCGTACTAAGTCCCTTGGTTCAAACAACAAGCAGAATGTTGTTCTTGCAACAATCAACGGATTAAGCCAGTTGAAGACTCCGGAGCAGGTAGCAGCACTCCGCGGTATTTCCGTAGATCAGCTGTAGGACGAATAAAATTTCACGGAGGTGTTTAAAGTGGCAGATACATTAAAGATTACTTTAGTTAAGTCTACAATCGGTGCTATTCCGAAGCATAAGGCAACGGTAGCAGCCATGGGCTTAAAGAAGATCGGTAAGTCCGTTGAAATGCCTAACAATGATGCAACCAAGGGTATGCTTCAGCAGGTTAGACA
>CAZCON010000347.1:0-2113 GCA_964500085.1 uncultured Lachnospiraceae bacterium | reverse complement strand
GGCCGTTTACGGACCCGATCGGTAAAGCACTGATTTCCCGCTCTACGCCGAATTGCGCGAATGTGGAATGGCTGTTTGATCCTGCTGTGCTGGTGGATGATGACGGCAGTGCCTATATTTATTTTGGCGGCGGTGTGCCGGCGGGAAAGGAAGCGGCACCGGGCACGGGGCGTGTGGCAAAGCTTGGTGCAGATATGATTAGCCTTGATGGAGAGCCGGTGGCAATGGAGATACCGTACCTGTTTGAGGATTCCGGTATCAATAAGATAAACGGAACCTATTATTATTCCTACTGCTCCAACTGGCAGGTGACGGCAGAGGCAACCGCAGAGCTTGGCTTTGCCAGTGCACAGATTGTATATATGACCTCTGATAACCCGATGGGACCGTTTACACTCGGTGGTGTGGTGTTGAAGAATCCGGGAAATTATTTTGGATGCTACGGCAATAACCACCACTGTATGTTTGAGTTTAACGGAGAATGGTATATTGCATATCATACCCAGATTTTAGAGCAGCCGCTCGGAATTTCCGGCGGATATCGCTGTACGCATATAACAAAGCTTACGGTGAATGCGGATGGAAGTATTACCACGGTACCGTCGTTGGATCGTTGTTCCCTAGAACAGGTAAAAAAATTAAATCCGTATGAGAAGGTAGAAGCGGAAACCATGGCAACCATGGGAGGGCTAAGTACAACACAGGCGGACATGGTAAGTAAGACCTACGGCAGCGGTAACATGGAGCTTTGCAATATTAACTCCGGTGACTGGCTTGCACTTTACGGTGTAGATTTTGGAGAGACAGGCGCGACGAGGTTTACGGCAGCGGTAAAGGCAAAGGAAGGACAGAGCGGAGCTGTTCAGATTCGCCTGGATGGATTAAACGGAGAGGTTGTCGGTTATTTGGATATCGGTGAGAGCACCGACGGAGGGTATCATGAGATTACCACAGAGCTGTTAAAGATTGTGACCGGTGTACATAAGCTTGTATTTGTATTCTGCGGCGAGGGTTACAATGTGGATTACTGGCAGTTTCAGCAGTAACAGATGGAAAAGGTATTAGGAAAGGAGAAGGAAAATGAGAAAAATATGTATGTGCATTGCAATGGCAGGAATCGTTTCCGGACTTTTTACAGCTTGCGGAAAGACACCGGCAAACAATATTCCGACGGATGTGCCGGTGGTAACCGAAGCAGAGAAACTTACAGGAATGCCAGAAGTGACAGAACCGGTAAAAGAGCCGACAGCAGCTCCGGAAGTGACAGTAGCTCCGGAAGTGACAGTAGCTCCGGAAGTGACAACGACCCCGACAGCAGCTCCGGAAGCGACAACAGCTCCGGCAGCAGAACCAACCGGTGCACCAATGGATACGATGTTCGCCTATGATTTTAACGCGCTTATCTATACCGGTTCCTATGGTACGGTATATGATATAAAGACGGACGGCTCCATAGAGCTGCAGTATGAGGGACAATATCAGGAGATTAAGTTTGCAGTTCCGGATGAGATTGATATGTCCTATTGTGAACAGGTAAGTATTAAGCTGATGAGTGCGTATGCCCCGATTTCTCTGAAGCTGTTTGATGAAGCCGGAACGCAGGTATTTGTAGAGTATTCTATGATGAGTGATACGGTAACGGAAATTCAGTTGACGCCGAATATTATGGATACGGTGAGCGGAATTGGTTTAATGGCGCTTGAAGATGTGGAGGATTTTGAACGGTATCAGGCAACGGTTTATGGTATCACCTTCTATATGGAAGAGGAGTATTTTTCGGCAGGACAGTCGGAAGAACCGGTGGTGGAGGAAACGTATTCTCCGATTGTGACAGACGGATCGAATCAGGAACTGGAAGCAAAGTGGAAAGCAGAATTTGAGGGACTTACCCTGGCGGAAACCCTGAAGAACATCGGCTACGATGCACCGGTGATGACACAGCGTCTTGGTGCAGACCCGTATGCAATTGTATACGACGGAAGAGTATATCTTTACATGACTGGGGATGTGGTGGAATATGAGTCTGACGGCGTAAAGGTGAAGCCCAATTCTTACGGAAAAATCAATACGTTAAATGTCATTTCCTCTGATGACCTTGTGAACTGGACTGACC
>CAZCON010000346.1:0-2132 GCA_964500085.1 uncultured Lachnospiraceae bacterium | reverse complement strand
ATTTCAGCCGTTTCACATTTTTTCATCTTCCCCTTGCTTTTTTCGCATTTTCTGCTACAATCGTGATTGTGCGTTATTCTTTTGAAAGGCAGGACATTTTCGATGAAATCAGCTTCCATATCAAACAATTCAACCATACATAAGAACCATAACTCTTTTTGGCATCTGTTGCGGGTACATTTTGTTGCCCCAGCAGCCCTTTTTATAAAAAAACAAACCGTGCTTTGCATTGCGCTGGCTGCAATGGCCGTCACCTGTGTGCTTGTTCCTGTAGACAAAGCCTATCTGACCTACTTTGATTTGCGGACGCTTGCCACCCTGTTTTGTACCCTTGCAGTAGTGGCCGCCTTTTCTCATATCCACCTGTTTGAGGTCATTAGTAAAACCATCGTTATCAAGCTTCATACGCTGCGGAATGCCACGCTCGGTCTTGTACTGATTACCTTTGTCGGCTCCATGCTGCTTGCAAACGATATGGCTCTGCTTACCTTTCTGCCTCTTGGCTACTTTGTGCTAAACAGCACAGACAACAGGCAGGCAATGGCATTTGTCTTTATTATGCAGAACATTGCGGCAAATCTCGGCGGCATGGTGACTCCGTTTGGTAATCCGCAAAATCTATATCTATATTCTTATTTTAATATAGGCACGGTGGAATTCGTACAGATTATGTTGCCGTCTTTCTTAACTGCAACCCTGCTCATTATCGCAATCTGTCTGTTTGTAAAGTCAACCCCTCTTATCTTAAAAAAGGACGAGGCGTTTTCTCTGCCGGTGGGACGAACGGTAATCTATTCCATTCTCTTTGTATGCAGCATTCTGATTGTATTCCGGGTAATTCCGTATTTGGCCGGTACCCTTGCCATCACTGCAATCCTGCTTTTTCTTGACCGCAAATCCATTAAGGAGGTCAACTACCCGTTGCTTGCTACCTTCTGCGCCTTTTTCGTCTTCAGCGGAAATCTTGCAAGAATCCCGGCAGTCAACCACTTTTTCTCCGCTCTGTTACCAAAAAACACACTGCTCTTCGGTATTCTTTCCTGTCAGTGTATCAGTAACGTACCAAGCGCCGTGCTTTTGTCCCACTTTACGACAGAATATGCCGGTCTGCTTCCGGCAGTCAACATCGGAGGTCTTGGCACTCTGATTGCCTCTCTGGCAAGCCTGATTACCTTTTCCGAATACCGGAAACATAATCCGACAAAAACAAAACAATATCTTCTTATGTTCACCGCCATCAATTTTGGCTTTATGGCAGTATTGTATTTCGTACAAAGTCTGCTTTTATGACTTTTTCACAAAATCCAGCAGCTTCGGAATCTCGCTTTCTCCAAACACACGGATTCCATTTTTCTTTAACCGTCCGGCGCAGACCCCGTCTCCCGGTATCTGTGTGTGACTGAATGTGCCGTCATACACATAGTTACTGCCGCAGGACGGAGAACGCTCCTTTAAAAGTGCTGCCTCGCAGCCATACAGCTTTGCAAGCCGCACAACCTCCTCTGCGCCATAAGTAAACGCCTCCGTGCAGTCTACACCACTCGCATCTATGACGAGCTCCCCCCTTTGCTCCGAAGGCTCCCGTGGCGTAGGCAGTCCGCCTAACTGCTCCGGACAGACCGGAATCAGCGTCATATCCTCCCGATGCAGCAATTCCACTACTGCCTCATTGACCTGTGGACAGCCGTTATAACGGCTGTTGATTCCCAAAAGACACATACTCACTAATACTCTCATCTGACCTCTTGCTCCTTTTCTCCTGCTTTTTTTCTCCGGACACCGCCCCGCTCTTCCCGTATGGTTTTCAGGTAACGGTATGCCATACTAAGCAGTCCGACCGCCACTGCAACCGCCGCATACACACAAAGCATCCGGAAATCCTCCTGCTTTGTCTCTCCAAAATCTTCCATCATACTGCTCATAAAGCCGCCGCCAAAGCCTGCCCCTGCCGGTACTGCCAAAACAAGCCACTGTGACGGAACGAAAAACAAAATTGCCGCCATCCAAAAAAGAAATGTTGTAAATCCCACTGCTTCAATTCCAAAGTACAAAATGGTGTACTTCTCTCCTGCAAGCAAAAACGCCGGAAGTTGCATCAAAGCAATCAAAAGCTGCATGCCAAAGTAAAGAAC
>CAZCON010000345.1:0-2146 GCA_964500085.1 uncultured Lachnospiraceae bacterium | reverse complement strand
ATTGTGCAGTGCTTCCGCCGCCTGCGTTAAATTTCGGTAGTTCGCAACATAATAAAACATTCGGTAGTATTCATAGCTTATATTCATACCGACACCTCTCCTTTTGCAATATCAAAATAACATATCTGCAATATCATATATGTATTTTACATATTCTTGCAAGAAAAGTATAATACTTCACGGCAAAGAAAACAAGAAGAACAGGGGGAATACTTGCATGAATAAGGATTTGACAACCGGAAAACCGGAAACCGTATTGTGGAGCTTTTGTCTGCCTTTGTTTGGAAGCATCGTTTTTCAGCAATTATATAATATTGCAGACAGTCTGGTAGCAGGTAAATTCATTGGAGAAAACGCCCTTGCAGCCGTAGGAAACAGCTATGGTATTACCATGATTTTCATTGCGTTTGCTTTCGGGTGTAATATCGGCTGTTCTGTCATTGTGTCAAAGCTCTTTGGTGCCAAAAAATATACTGATATGAAGACCGCAGTTTCTACCGCCATGATTTCCAGCGGAATATTGTGCTTCCTTTTGATGCTGTTCGGGCTTTGCAGCAGTACGAAGCTGCTTGAGCTCATTCGTACTCCCGCGGTCACCTTTGTGGATTCCAAGCTCTACCTCGATATCTATCTCTTAGGACTTCCCTTTTTGTTTTTTTATAATATTGCCAACGGCATTTTTTCGGCAATGGGAGATTCGAAAACGCCTTTCCTTTTTTTAGCCATCTCTTCCACCGCGAACATTTTAGTTGATATCCTCTTTGTAACGGTCTTTCACATGGGAGTTGGCGGTGTTGCATGGGCTACGTTTCTGTGCCAGGGAATCAGCTGTATTCTGGCTGTGGGTGTAGTATTTAGAAGATTAGCCGGCATAAAAGCAAGCGGAAAAATCCCTCGCTTCTCAGCCACACTTTTTAAACAAATCGTAGTCATTGCCGTTCCCAGCACTTTGCAGCAAAGCTTTATTTCCGTAGGAAATATTATACTACAGGGTGTCATCAACGGCTTTGGTCCCGGCGTTATGGCAGGCTACTCTGCCGCGGTCAAATTAAACAATCTGGTGATTACCTCTTTTACAACGATTGGAAACGGTATCTCCAATTTTACCGCACAAAATATTGGTGCCGGAATGTTTGCGCGAATAAAATCCGGCTTTCGTGCCGGAGTAAGAATGGTATGGATTATCTGCATTCCCCTTGTCATCGTGTACTTTTTTGCAAGTGAATTTCTTATAAAGCTATTTGTTGATGAGCCTTCGGAAATGGCTCTTATTTCAGGTGCAAACTTTCTAAGAATCGTACCGCCGTTTTATTTTGTGATATCAGTGAAGCTGGTTGCGGACGGAATTTTAAGGGGTGCAGGACTTATGAAGCAGTTTATGGCGGCAACCTTTACGGATTTAATTCTCCGCGTCGGATTAGCCCTCCTGCTGTCTGAACCTTTTGATTATATCGGAATCTGGTGCTCCTGGCCGGTTGGCTGGGCAGTTGCAACCATCCTGTCCCTTTTGTTTTATGGCAGGGAACCCTGGAAAAAACAGAACGTCGTCCGGTAGGAGGTCCATGTATTCACCAAAAAATTATATCAAAACATCTGCTGGGGCGATACGCCCCAGCAGTGTCCGTTTGGAACAGCATTATACGAATTGTCCCGGTAATTTTAATTTCTCCTTATATGGAAATTGTGCATCAAAGAGCTCTGCCTCCGCCTCATCTACATCATATCCGGACGGCGTGGTATACTCGCCTGTCACACCATCCAAATACCCCGGATGCAATTCCTTACACAAAAAGAAGGAAGCATCCGCACCTTCCGGTAAACCATGATAGCGAATCCCATACTCGGACGCATAGGTAAAGCCGCTTTTTCCATAAAAATCAATATTACCCTCAAAGCACAATGCGCCTGCACCCATTTCTTTTGCCTTTTCGATAGAATAATCCAAAAGAAGCTTTCCATAGCCCTTGCGTTTTAACGCATTGGCAATACAGATTGGTCCCATCGTCATAATCGGAATTGTTCTGCCATCATCTGCTTTGATACAAGCCCGCATAAACATATTTTGTCCTATGATTTTATTCTCTTTTTCCATAACAAAATCAAGCTCCGGAACAAAATCCTTATGATTCCGCAGGCAGTGCAGCAC
>CAZCON010000344.1:0-2156 GCA_964500085.1 uncultured Lachnospiraceae bacterium | reverse complement strand
ATCCTCTCCAATAATATGATACCACAAATTTGGCTTGCCGTCATTCTCCATACGGCAATGAAACGCACTTTCTGGGTCCCCATTCGTTGGATCCACTGCTTCATTTACCACATCCCAGCAATATACTACGCCGGGATAATTTTCCTGACAATAGGTCATCAGCTGTTTTGTATAGCTGTCCAGACGATACAGCATCGTTTCACGGTCCACATATGCCCCATCCGTCTCATATCCTTCCCTGAAATACCAGTCCGGTGTCTGCGTATGCCAAACAATCGTATGTCCGCGCATTTGTACACCGTTCTCAAGACACCACTGCAACGCTTCCTCTATCATCATAAACTCTAATGCAGGCTCTCCGTTTCCCTCTGCAATATTCTGCTTACTTGCTCTCTGATCCAGCAAATAGGACGGTTTCATCAGATTTGTAAGCGTCACACTGTTAAAATGCTTTTTTGAAACTGCCATATACTCTCTGGAATGAATGGCAAGATTCTGGTAGGAGCTGCCGGTCAGTCCAACTCCCAATTTGAAATATCCGTTACACAGGTCCTTGAGTCCGGCTCCGGTCAATGCTGCCGTCAAATCGTATTTGCTGTCGGCAAAGCCATCCAATACCTCCTGCCAGTACAGCTCCTCTGCGGAAGGCACAGGTACTTCCGTCGGAAGCGGAATCTCCGTTGCTTCCGGCTCACCGGTTATTTCCGTCGTTATTCCGCTCTGTACGTTCTCTGTCGGCTTCGTTTCCTGTCCTGTCTCCTCCGGCATTCCACAGCCTGCCAGCAGGCACAACACCATCATTCCTAACATTCTCTGTTTCATCTTCTTCACGCTGTTTTCTCCTTTCCAAAGGGTAACACGCCTTGCACAGGCTTTTTCACTTGCATCCGATAAAAAACCGTGTTACTATTTCAGTATAAAGTCTTTTTAAGAAATAATCCTTGCTTTTTATGGCAGTTTTATTGCGTAATATGATTTTTTGAAAGGAGCTTCGCATGGAATCTCTTATCACAGGTTACTTTGATCACATCCGGCAGGATTTCCTGTTCCGTCATCTGGTTACAAACTACATGATGCAGGGTTCTTACCACTGCCACGATGGCTACGAATTTTATCTGTTTTTAAAGGGCAATGTCAACTGCTATGTTGAGCAGCAGTGCTTTCACCTGGAGCGCGGTGATTTACTCATTATCCGTCCGGGTGAATATCATCGTCCGGTTACACTTGATAGCAGCGATTATGAGCGTATCACAATAAATCTTCATGAGACCCTGCTGCAGCATCATTCGAGTGAAAAAAGCAACCTTTCGTCTGTTTTCCGAACATATCCAAAAAGCAAAGCCTGCTTTGTCCATTTAGAAGAGAAGGAGCTTGCAGCTCTGCTACAGCTTACCACTCAAATTGAGTCTCTTCTTCATACGGAACGCTTTGGTGCTGACCTTCTGATTCAGTCTTATCTGCTCCAGATTCTGGTCATGATAAATTCTGCCTTTCAGACCGCAGAAAATACCACGCCGAACATTATGCCAAAGCTCATCCGGGATTTGTTGCGCTATATCGATGCCAACCTTTCCGAAAAAATCACTCTGGAGACACTGGAACAAACTTTTTTTCTAAATGGTACACACCTAAGCCGCCAGTTCAAAAAGCATACCGGTCTAACTCTCCGGAGCTACCTTTTGGAACGGCGCATTTCCCACGCCCGCACCCTGCTGACCACAGACCTCAGCATTACAGAGGTCTGCCACCAATCCGGTTTTTCGGACTATGCCAATTTCATTCGCAGCTTTACAAAGGCTACCGGTATGTCTCCGGGCAAATATTCCAGATTATGGAAAACCGCCGAAGCTGACCTTCTTCTGTCCTCAAGCTCATTATATCAAACGAAAGCAAAAAAAGAAAGCCTCGATGCCCTATCCTTCAGGCACCTAGGCAATCAATAATCTTTATTTCAACCTCCATCCATGAAAAAGGGAACTGCATCCACTTTTTATGCAAAAGTTCCTAAGCTCCATCTGCTTCTCCATAAAATTAACAAGGGCTGACGTCAACACGCGCCAGCCCCAGTTAAAAAGTCCTCAAACACTTTGAGGACTCAGGAAAGTAGCGGAAGGGGGATTTGAACCCTCGACACCACGGGTATGAACCGTGTGCTC
>CAZCON010000343.1:0-2176 GCA_964500085.1 uncultured Lachnospiraceae bacterium | reverse complement strand
TCATAATCGCATCTCTTAAATACTGATATCCCTTGATATGTGCAGGAACACCAATTTCATGAATAATATCCGTCACATCCACCTCAAGGTGATTTGCATTCCGCTCATTTCTTCCCGTTCCCGGAAGACGGTTATGCTCCACGCCGCAAATGCTTCCAAGTCCCATCACCTGATGAATGCGCTGCATAATCACCGCACTGTCAAACGGCTTCATAATGTAATAGCTTGCTCCCAGCGCAAATACGCTTTCTGTTACCCGCTCCTGTCCGATTGCCGTCACTACAATCACGTGCGGCTGCTTTTTCACCTCCGCGTCCTTACGAATCTGCTCCAAGACTCCGATTCCGTCAAGCTTCGGCATAATGATATCCAGTAATACGACATCCGGCTGCAGCTCCTTTATTTTTCTGACTGCCTCCACGCCATCCTCTGCTCTCCCGACATGCTCCACTGCCGCGTCACTTTTCAGAAGTTCCTCATAAAGTTCCAAAATACGAACATTGTCATCTACCGTAAGAACACGAATCTTTTCCATCTTCAATTCTTCCTTTCGATTCTCCCGTTTTTTACATTTTCTGTAAATCTTTTACAATCCCAATTATAACATCTTTTTCACATTTTGCAAGTGGTTTTTGGAATTTTTTTACAAATTCACTCTGGCAAATTTACTCCAAAATTGTGATTACCTCCTGCAGTACATAATGAAACGTCGGTGCTGAACTGTTTTTATTTTCCTCATATCCCTTTCTTAAATCAATCGTATCCGCAGCATCAAACGGATTGACTCCGGTATAATTTCCTTTATACACCTGAATTTCATTTTTCCGAAACACTTCTATCAGCGCATCCACCTTTTCCTGCGTACCGTCTGCAACTACCGATTGATTCAGCTCCAGCATTTTGACCCAGCCCTCATCAAAGCCGGCTCCTGCATCATTTCCGTTAATTTTGCCGTCCACACACGCTTCAATCCTTTTTTCCTGAAACAACGCCTGAACCGCCGAAAGAATATACGGTGTCCAGTTAATTCTGGAACCGCACAAATAAGCACTCGGAGCCACATCTGCCATACCCTGGTTATATCCCACATGATAAACTGCCTGCATATGACCGATTTCTTCACAGGCAACCGCCGGACCTGTCGTATCGGAATGCTGCGAAATAATTACACAGCCCTCCGCAATCAGCTGCTTTGCACAGTCCTTTTCAATGACATAGCTGCTCCATGTATCCGTATACTTTACAAGCATCTCTGCCTCCGGAACAACCGACCGTACTCCGAGAAAAAACGCCGTATAACCGGAAATCACCTCCGCATAGGGATACGCCGCAACATAGCCTACCTTTGCCTGTTCTGCGGTAATCACGTTGTCATCTATCAGCTCCTTCAGCTTCATTCCTGCCACCACACCGGAAATATACCGGCCCTGATAAATAGCGCCCATAAAGGTATGGTAATTGTCAAGCACCGGAGTCTCGTTTGCGTTCGTACAGGTGGCCTGACAAAACTGTACCGACGGATACTTCATTGCCATCTCCTTTACCGACACGCCATAGCCGTAGCTTGTCGAAACAATCAGCTCACACCCTGCATCCACCAGCTCCTGTAGCGCTTCTTTTTCATTTCCCTCTGCCACATTGAATTTTGAAATAATCTCTACCCTTTCCCCGTATTTTTCCACCAGTGCAGTCTCTGCCTTCAGGAAATTACAGGTATAGGCATTGCTTGCATCTCCCACATATACAAAGCCGACCCTGACGGTACGGTTCTGTTCTTCCTTCCACGCCAGCTTATAAATACCGGCTACAGCCAGCAATACCGCCAGCGCGCTCAGCAGCGTAACCATATATACCCGTTTCATACTCAGCGTTCCTCTCCTTCCGTACCTGTTTCCTCTTCATACAGTCGTTTTACATCAATCGTACCGTCCTCAATCAGCCCAAGCAAAATGTCTGCAATTTGAGGATCAAACTGGGTCCCCTTTCCTTTTTTCAGTTCCTCCAGCACAAATTTAAATTCCAGCTTTTTCCGGTAAACACGATTTGCCGTCATGGCATCAAACGCATCCGCAATACCGATAATCCGGGCGTTCAGCGGAATTTCCTCTCCCTTTAAGCCGCTGGCATATCCGTTTCCATCGTACCGTTCATGATGATACAGTGCGCCATCCATCAC
>CAZCON010000342.1:0-2180 GCA_964500085.1 uncultured Lachnospiraceae bacterium | reverse complement strand
TTTTCAGATAATAAGGCTTATACGATCCCTCTCCCACGGTGATGCGTACCACACGATTTTCTTGAATCGTATATTTTACAAACATTGTCACATCGGGCATAATGGCATCTCGAATTCCGTTTGTGATGCGTGTATAATTTTCATCGACATTGTCTATGCCGACAGCGTTTCCGGCGTTATCGATTCCAATGTAGATAACGCCACCGTCCGTATTTGCAAACGCAATAACCTCTTTATAAAGTTCATCCGTGAACTGTAATTTAAATTCAACATTTTCGGTTTCAAGTGCCATGACGACACCTCCTATAATATGTTGCTTTTATTATACACCAAAAATTCACTCTTATCAAGTGAATGAAGTGAATATTCAGCGAATTTTCAAAAAAATTTCCGAGTGGTGAATGCGCCTTGAAAACTTTATTACGACGAAGTTTGGCAGGGGCTATCTGATTGAAGATTGTGGGGATTGGTATGAAGCTGTTTCTACACTATATCAGACAAAAACGCAGGGCTTTCCTGGTGACGGATTATTTGCAGATGTTTTTGTTTGAAAATGTGACGCTGATGGTTGTAGTAAATGTAGTCAGTTTTGGGGTATTCGCCCGGATTTATGCAGTTGTTTACCGGATTACCTCAAATGCTTATTATACGATTGTCAGTGGGAGAAAAGAGTAAATAATACAAAAGGCGTAGCGTTTCAGTTTTTTACAATCCGGAAAGCTACGCCGATGGTGTTTTATGGGGATGGAGAAGGGGAGTTCGGGGCACGGCGCCCTGTTACTGTCTGTTTTTTTAGTCTCTCGAAAATTTCTGCTCGCAGTATTCACAGCGGTAAATGCCCCTGCTGCGATCCGTCAGCTTAAAACGGTGCGGCAGTTCCTGCTCAATTGAGGTAATGCACCGCGGGTTTTTACAACGGATGATATTGGTGACGCGTTCCGGGAGATGTAGCTTTCTCTTTTCTGCAATCACTCCGTTTTTAATAATATTGATGGTAATATTCGGGTCAAGAACGCCTAACACATCAAAATTAAAATCGATTTTTCCTTCAATTTTAATAATATCCTTTTTCCCCATGACGTTGCTTTTTGCGTTTTTTATGATAGCGACACAGGCATCTGTCTTGTCCAGTTCCAGATAGTGGTAAATGTCCATGGCACAGCCTGCCATGATATGGTCCATAACAACACCCTCTTGGATTCCTCCGATATTTAGCATAGTTTGTCTCCTTTCTGTGTAAAATCAGTCCACTTTGATTCCAAGCAGGGTCATAATGAGTGCCATGCGGACATAAACGCCGAAGTTTGCCTGCTTGAAGTAGACGGCGCGCGGGTCATCATCTACCTCGGTGGAAATTTCATTGACGCGCGGAAGCGGATGGAGTACCAGCATGTCCTCCTTCGCCAGCTGCATCTTTGCCTTGTCTAAGATAAAGGTATCCTTTAACCGGATATAATCCTCTTCGTTAAAGAAGCGTTCCTTTTGTACGCGGGTCATGTAAAGAATATCAAGCTTCGGAAGCGAGGCTTCTAAATTTGTAGTTTCTTCGTATGGAATATGTAAGGCGTCCAGTGTCTCTTCCTTTAAGTAAGCAGGAACCTGTAATTCCTTTGGAGAAATCAGAACAAAGCGGGTATTTGGGTAGCGCACCATGGCATTGATGAGGGAATGTACGGTTCTGCCAAATTTTAAATCGCCGCAGAAGCCGATGGTTAAACCGTCCAGATGCCCTTTTAGGTTCTTTATGGTAAGAAGGTCGGTTAAGGTCTGGGTCGGATGATTGTGTCCACCGTCTCCGGCATTGATTACCGGAATGGAAGAGTGCATAGACGCAACGAGCGGCGCACCCTCCTTCGGATGCCGCATTGCACAGATGTCAGCATAGCAGGAAATGACGCGGATGGTATCCGCAACACTTTCCCCCTTTGCCGCGGAGGACGAATCGGCAGAAGAAAAACCAAGAACACTACCTCCGAGATTGAGCATAGCAGCTTCAAAACTGAGACGGGTACGTGTGCTTGGTTCATAAAATAAAGTCGCTAATTTTTTGCCGTTACAGCAATGGGAATACTTCTCCGGAAAGGAATAAATGTCCTCGGCAAGTGCGAGCAAATCGGAAAGCTCGTTGGGAGATAAATCTAACGGGCTGATTAAATGTTTCATGGCTACCTCCATAGGTT
>CAZCON010000341.1:0-2201 GCA_964500085.1 uncultured Lachnospiraceae bacterium | reverse complement strand
GCTGTGCTCTGCTTGGTCTGCTGGAAATTGTAAAGGAAGCCGGGGCAGTGACGGAGGGAATCGGTATTGTTGTGGAAAAGGGATTTCAGGACGGCGGAGAAAAAATCCGTCGGTTGGGAATTGCGTTGGAGTCTCTTGCCATTGTGGATGCAATGGATGCAAAAACGGGAACAATTACATTCCGTGGAGAATAAGGCGGTTGGAGAAGTGGAAGAGGGCATAAACTTTATGCTTCACAGTTCTGTTAAAGTGTGATAGAATAAATAAAACGTGTATGTCAGCTCCGTAAGGAGAGCTTCTGGCAGCACATGTAAAATAAAACACAGGACAAGGTGTAATTAGGGGACGCAAGGGCTGTGCAATGTAAGGAAGGATAAGAAGGATGAGTAGTTTTTTTAGTTCGGATAACAGGTTTTTTACCTTTATGGGCAAGGTGTTCGATTTGATGGTATTGAGCATTTTGTGGTTTCTGTGTAGTGTGGGCGGCATTCTGATTGTAGCTTATCTTATCGGAAATGGAGCGGTGAGCGCTCAAAGCACGATGTTTCCTGTGGCGCTTGCTGTAGCAGCGCTGCTTACGCTGCTGTTTGGTCCGGCCAGCACGGCGCTTTATTATACGGTCGTAAAGGTAATCCGCAGAGAGCGGAGCTATATGATGAAAGAATTTTTACGTTCCTTTAAGCTGAATTTTAAGCAGGGAATTTTGCTGTCGCTTATTTATATGGTATTTGCGGCACTGATGCTGTTTGATTTGGAATATGCCAGACAGCTTTCCGAGCAGGGCTCTAAGTATGGAAGCGTGCTGTACGGTATTTTTCTGGTGCTGCTTCTTTTTGTATTGTTTACGATGATTTATTCATTTCCGGTGTTATCGCGTTTTACTGTATCAATGAAGCATTTGTTTAAGTGGTCCTTTTTCCTTTCAATCCGTCATATCGGGTGGACGCTGGTGATGGTGGCTTTGTTTGCCTGTACGGCAATTATTATGTATTTTTCCTTTTTTGCTGCACCGCCGCTTTTGATTATTCTTCCGGGAATTTATACGCTGGTGCTGTCTCTTCCGATGGAGCGCGTGTTGAAAAAATATATGCCGAAGGAGGAAGCAACGGACGAGGAAGACGGTGTAGACCGCTGGTATAATGAATAGCTTTGCAGAAAGACAGGAGGGTTTTATGGAGAAAAGGTTATATGATATGATGCAGTGGGGCAGAATTGAGGGAGTTGTTTATGCAGAAGAGGACAAGCCGTATGAGTTTCTTGGACCGCATAAGACCGAGGAGGGTATTCTGGTACAGGCATTTTTTCCGGATGCCCGTGAACTATATGTAGTGTGCGGAAACAAAGAATATCCGATGGAGTGTGCCGATGAGACCGGCTTTTTCGCAGCACTTCTTCCGGAAAAGGAGCCTTTGACATACCACTACCGGATTGTGTATGAGAAAAGCGAGGTGACGGCAGAGGATCCGTATCGTTTTGCACCGACGATTTCTGAGGATGAGATGGAATTGTTTTCCAAGGGAATTCATTATACGGTGTATCGGATGCTCGGAGCGCATCCGATGACGGTGGATGGAGTGGAGGGTGTCCGCTTTGCCGTTTGGGCACCGAATGCGGTAAGAGTCAGCGTGGTAGGGGATTTCAATTTTTGGGATGGAAGAAGAAATCAGATGCATCGTCATGCAAAATACGGTATTTTTGAACTGTTTATACCGGGGATAAAGCAGGGCGAGAAATACAAATATGAACTTAAGGGGAAGGGTGACCTCCCAGTGCTGAAGGCAGACCCGTATGCCTTTGCAGCACAGAAACGGCCGGAAACCGCATCGGTTGTGTTTGATTCCTCCGACTTTTTGTGGGAGGACGAGGCGTGGAGAAAGCGTCAGAGAACAGAGAATGATAAGGAAAAACCGATGTCGGTGTATGAAATGCATCTTGGCTCCTTTAAAAAGCCATCGGAGGAGGATGGCAGCTTTTACAATTACCGCGAGCTGGCTGTGATGGTAGCCGACTATGTAAAGGAAATGGGGTATACTCACATAGAGCTGCTTCCGGTGATGGAGCATCCGTTTGACGGCTCATGGGGATATCAGGTGACAGGATATTATGCCCCGACTGCCCGATATGGAACACCGGAGGATTTTAAGTATTTTGTAAATTATATGCATGAACAGGGAATTGGTGTGATTTTAGATTGGGTGCCG
>CAZCON010000340.1:0-2204 GCA_964500085.1 uncultured Lachnospiraceae bacterium | reverse complement strand
GGTCAGCGTAAGACCACCGGTTGATAGAGAATTTAAAACGATGCCTGTTTATGAGAATTATCAGGAGATTGCACGACGGGCGGTTACGAAAATCAAGGAGAATGATATCGTTTATTTGACCGGTGGTTCTTTTGGGTATCTTATGGTTTCGTTTTTGCCGAAGGACATCCGTTATACGGTGGTGGTAAACTCGGTGGATATTGCGAAGGAGCTTCGGGCGTTTGAAAACATTGATGTGTACATCGTAGGAGGAAAGATGCGACAGAGCGGGTCGGTTGTGGACAGCTTTGCAGCAGATTTTGTAAACAGACTTCATTTTGATGTATGCTTTCTTACGGGAGGCGGTGTGACCGCAGACTTTGGACTTTCCAATGGAACGGAGGAAACGGCGGCCTTCCAGCGCGTGGTGCTGAAAAACAGTCGCAGAAGGTATCTGCTGATGCCGGGGACGAAGGTCGGCGCAGACGCTTTTGTAAAGGTATGTGATGCCACAGCGTTTGAAGAAATGCTTACTGATGAGGACTGTGTGGAGGAGCAGATTGCCGCATTTGAGGAAAAGGGAATCAGGGTTACGATTGCCGGTGTGGTAAAATGACCAGAGAGCAGATGCTTCGGAACCTGATTTTAGACAGGTATAAAAGTCTCAGGCAGTTTGCGATAGAAGCAGAGATTCCTTACAGCACACTAATGACGCTGTTATCCCGTGATGTAGGAGGCGCATCCTTTGACGTGGTCGTAAAGATTTGTAGAAGTTTAGGGATAGACCCGCGTGTATTGGATAAGAGGAGTTTTTAGTTTCAGTAATTAAGAATAAAACTTTTTGCACTAAATATCATCATAATTTATCCCGTAAAGCTCGGAATGTAGTAAAATAGAGGTAAGATATTTTACGCAGCAGAAATTACTCCAAGCTATGGAAATAAAAAAAGTAAAACCTAAGAACTAAAATGAAAGACTCTCCATCACTGGATGTATTCCGGTGGTGAGGAGTCTTTGTCTTTTTACAGGAATTAACCTTCAATATCAGGGTGTCTTATTCAGGGTACCTCATTTGCGCGTCAGTAATATGCTCCAGTAGCTCCAGATATCGTTTGCCGTAATAATTTGCCATTGGGAGATTCATATCCAGATAGTTGCCGCAGGCAATGGCAGAGGCTCCCGGTATTTCTCCGTTGTAGTCACGGATAAAAGCAAACAGCTCACGGAGCAGCGGAAGAATGTCAGTAGCCGTATAGTCTCCGGCAAGAAGAAGATAGAAGCCGGTGCGGCATCCCATTGGACCGAAATATACGATGCGGGAGCCAAATTCTTTGTGATTACGCAGGAAGGTTGCAGCCAGATGCTCTATGGTATGCACCTCGGCAGTGTTCATTACCGGTTCTGCGTTGGGACGGGTAATGCGGAGATCGAAGGTGGTAACTACGGAGTTACCTACCTGATCCTTGCGGGATACATAGACCCCGGGAAGCAGGGTTAAATGATTAATGGTAAAGCTCGCAATTGGTTTCATGGTCAGTCTCCTTTTCTTTTAGTAGAAGGTGATACGTCCTGCGGCCGGTACCGGAGGTTCCGAGAGCGGGGGCGGCGTACCGGTAGCCTCCGGAGCCGGAAGGGCAGCGCCGCCCGGTACAGTCGGCGAAATGGTAGTTTCCGGTTCCGGCGTGACAGTCGGTGTAATGGAAGCGTCCGGATTCAGCGGATCCACAGTCGGAGTGATTTCGTTGTGGATGGCGCAAAGTGCATCCGGTCCGGTCGGGAGAAGGTTTGGTGTGTCAGAGGTGGTGTACTCAATGACATTTCCTTCCCAGTCAAAAAGCTCAGGCTCTGATTTTACAAGAAGAACCTTTTCTGTAACATGGTCTTCCGGACAGCCTGCTCCTGCCAGTTTACCGGAGTCGAAGCAGATGGAGGCCTTTAAGTGTACATCACACTTTTCCAGAGGTACGGTTCCTTTGGCAAAGTATTCGGTACGTACGGTGGAGCCGCCCTCTGCGTGGTCACAGATGCCGTCAATTGCCAGCTTACCGGACTTGGTACATATTTTGGCAGTAACGATGGAATCCGGAATCGTAAATTCTTTATATGGAAGAGCTTTTTCCGTGTGAATCCGTTCCATAATGGTACGCCAGATATCCTGCTGATAGTTTTGGTTAATCTGGGAAAAATTGTTGTCAAAGCCGGACCAGACAGAGGCAGTGTAGTAT
>CAZCON010000339.1:0-2210 GCA_964500085.1 uncultured Lachnospiraceae bacterium | reverse complement strand
GCTCCTCCACAGTCCGCACTGCTCTTTCTGCACCAAAACAGAACCCATGGGAGCGTATCACTATTGTACCCTTTTCCACCTGTTTCCATTCATCTTCCGGATGAATAATACGGACTCCCTTTGCCTCGAAATCAGCTATCACCTCTTCGTTATGAATAATCGGTCCATAGGTATACACTTTTTTTCCCTGTCTTAACTGCTCCTCCACAGTCCGCACTGCTCTTTCTGCACCAAAACAGAACCCGGCTGTTTTCGCGACCATCACTTCCATATCTTTTACCCCTCCGGACCACAAACCGTCCTCCTGATTTATCTTTGTGCCTTCATACACATTTCGTAAAGCTTCTCAACATTTTCTTCAATCGTCATATCAGAATTATCAAAGTACACTGCATCCTCTGCCTGCACAAGAGGTGCAAACTCTCTATGAGAATCCCTGTAGTCCCGTTCTCTGATATTTTCTTCGATTTCCTTCAGACTGCATACCATCCCTTTTGCCATCTGTTCATCATAACGGCGCTTTGCCCGTACCTCGACACCCGCCGTCAGAAATACCTTTACATTTGCATCCGGCAATACATAAGAACCGATATCCCGTCCGTCCATAACGACATTTTCCTGTTTTGCCAGCATCCGCTGCAGTTCGACCATTTTCAGACGTACCTTTTTATTGACAGAGGACACACTGGTCATATGACTGACCTCCTCGGTCCGGATAAGTCCATTTACATTCTCACCGTTTAACAGCACCACCTGTTCGCCGTCCCGATGTGTAATCGTTACCTCTGCTGTATCACAGGCAGCCTCCATTGCCGCAGAATCGTCCTCTGCAATGCCATTCCGAATAAAATGCAGCGCCATTGCACGGTACATTGCGCCTGTGTCCACATAAATGTAACCCAGCTTTTCCGCAAGCTTTCTTGCAACTGTACTTTTCCCAGCTCCTGCCGGTCCGTCAAGTGCTATACTGAAATATCCCATTGTTTTTCCTTTCCGCGCTTTTCAGGCAGTTCTCTTTCTTCTTTCCCTGAAAACCGCATCCATTCTGCTGTGTTTTTACGTAATCTGATACTTCTCTGCCGCGGAACGCCCTGCCAAATATCCGGTGGACCACGCAATCTGCAAATTATATCCGCCGGTCAGTGCATCGACATCAAGCACCTCTCCCGCGAAAAATAATCCATCGGTAAGCTTTGACTCCATTGTAGACGGATTAACCTCACGCACGGAAACGCCGCCTCTGGTAATCACTGCTTCATTGAATCCGCCCGTCCCTTTGACATGCAGCTCCATGCCTTTTAATACATCCGTCAGGCGACCTCTCTCCTGCTTTGTAATTGCATTGACCTGCTTTTCTGCCGGAATCCCGCACATACTGATTATAACCCGAATCAGCCTTTGTGGCAAGAGCTTATCCAGCGCATTTCCGAACTGCCTGTTCTTTGCCTCATCAAAATCCCGCAAAATCCGCGCATCCAATTCTTCCCTTGACAGTGCCGGCTTTAAGTCAAGCGAAAGGACAATTTCTCCCGCAGAAAGTCTGTCCGTCACAACCGCGCTTGCAGACAGCACCAACGGTCCGCTAACACCATTCGCCGTAAACAAAAGCTCACCCATATCATTGTATAATTCTTTCTTTCCCTGCATTGCCCGAAGCCGCACGTTTTTCAAGGAAAGTCCCTCCAGCTCCTTTACAAAGGATTCCGTGATTTTCAGACCTACCAGGGACGGATAGCATTCCGTTACCGTATGACCACACAGCTTTGCAAACGTATACCCGTCGCCGGTAGAACCGGTAGAAGCATAGGAAAGCCCTCCTGTTGCCACGACACAGGCATCGCAGGAAAGCAGTTCTCCGGTTCGAAGCTGCACACCGGTCACTCTGCCCTTCTCCGTACAAATCCGGTTTACCTCAGCGTGAAGTCTCACGGTTACACCTGCTTTCTTTAGCCGTTCTGCAAGCGTATGAATCACATCTGAGGATTTATCCGACACCGGAAACACCCTGTCTCCCCGCTCAATTTTTACCGGCATCCCACTTTCCTCAAAAAAGCGAATTGCATCCTCATTTGTAAAAGAATACAATGCGCTGTACAAGAATCGCGGATTGGTTACAATCTTCTTTCGCAAATCCTCCAAATCACATGCATTGGTAAGATTGCACCGTCCCTTGCCTGTAATATAAATCTTTTTTCCAAGCTTTTCGTTTT
>CAZCON010000338.1:0-2213 GCA_964500085.1 uncultured Lachnospiraceae bacterium | reverse complement strand
ATTTTAAACAGATAATAGAAAACAGAATAACCGTGCTATGTAGAAGAGGGACTGTCGCATTGAATATGCACGGTCCCTCTGTGTGCAAAGAAAATGAAAATTGTTTCGGAAAATTTTGTCTGCCTGCGCGCAAACCTACTTTATAGTGCTTTTTCTTCTGTGTTTGGCAGCCACCGGTTCATATTCAATAGCATATAAATCGTGGTAAGACTCCAGCTCAGCTGTGTTTGCCGGAGGACGGTACATCATGCCGGTAAGCTCTGTGGCAGAACTTACATTCATAGAATCAATATCCGGTAAATCATCGTCTGGAGGCGTGGAGGCTTCAAATACTTCAGCCTCTCCGCACTTTGCGTTTTTTTGTATTTGTCTTGCGCTTTTTAGCTTTTGAGGAGCGCTGTGTGTCTGGGTGCTATCTTCAATGTGAGACATAAAAACACCACCTTTCCGGTCTGATTTTAGATGTAGTTTGTCCAAGGCTTCTGCTTCTCATTCCGGCAGCGGTAAGAAAGAGAAAAACATTTTGTATCCGGATGAAAAAGAGGGAAGATTATGTCAGCGGGAACAATGGCAAACGCTGGAAAACGAAAAGTGGGAAACTTGACAAGGAAAAGGCGATGGGCTATAATTAAGACACATGTTATAAAACGAATAATTTAAACGGCGTTGTGATTTTGCTGGGAGGAAGAATATGCCACCGAAGCCTAAATTTACAAAGGAGGAAATCGTGGCAGCTGCAAAAAAGCTATTTGAAAATGTCTGGATTTATACATTTGGTGTGGGTGCCTTATGCGCGACGGGAGCGTGTCGTTTTACGGAAGAGCAGATAGGACAAATGCTGACTACGGAGTTTCAGGCAATGCTGCGCCTGGTAAGAACTGAAAGGCGGTAGGCAGCGTTGCAGATTGAGAGGAGGAACCATATGAGAATGCAAAACGGAGTTTTGACGGAAAACGAGAAGCAGGCAAATAAGCTTGCGGCAAAGGTGATGCGGATTACGTTTGTTATTTTTACGTTGATTTACATTATGAACGTCATAGGAGTCTTTGTTGTGGATCATACCGTTATGACGATTGCGTATATTGGAGGAGGCATACTTCTGTTTTTGCCGACGTTGCTTGTTATCATATTGAAAAATGAAGCATGCTACGTAAAGTATATCAATGTAATCTGTGCAGCTATATTTGTAATGCTGCTTAGTATAACGCTTACGTTCCATGTGGTTGCACTTTATGTTTATCCGATTGCCATAGCGAGCCTTTATTTCTCAAAGCGGCTTAATATTGTGGCGACAGTCTTTACTGTAGTCGGAATTTCTGCGGGGCAGATGATTGCATTTTATCTGCCGACAACGGTGGATGACAATTTTGTCGTACTGAAGAAAGCAGTCGTTTATGGCGTAATTCCACGGGCACTGGTAGTCATTGCGGTTGCTGCGATTTTTACGATGCTTTGTGACAGGACGGCAAGTCTGCTTTCTAATCTTATGGGTGCAGAAGAACAGAAGCATATGTATGAAAAGATGCAGAGAATGCAGGAAAGTGCTGCAAGAACCTCGGAAGAAATGTTTGCCATGGTGAAGGAGCTTTCGGAAATTACGGAGGCGTCTCTTAAGGCAAACCGGAGAATTGAGGAGGAATCAGAGAATCTGCTGCTTGGTTCTACGGAGAATAAAAATGCTGTTGAAAATGCAGAGGAACGTATCAGAGACATTACGGGAGAGCTTGCGGAGTTAAGTGATATGAATCACAGAACCGCATTGCTCACGGATGATATTGGAAAAAGCACGAAGGAAAACCAGAAACGGATGGATGATGCGACTGTAAGTATGGAGGAAATACATAACAGTACAAATGAGTGTAAGCAGATTATTACGAATCTCGGTGAAAAGTCAAAGGAAATTATTGGGATTGTAAAGACAATTACAAACATTTCAGGACAGACCAATATTCTGGCGCTGAATGCTTCTATTGAGGCGGCAAGGGCAGGAGAGCATGGAAGAGGCTTTTCGGTTGTTGCAGGACAAATACAAAAACTGGCAGAGGAAACGAAGACGGCGGTAGAAAATATCGGAACGATTGTAGGAGTGGTGGTAAAGGAAACAGAGGATGCCGTGGTTGCAATGGAAAAAAATGAGGCATATGCGCGGAAGGGGACAGAAAATATCCGGAAGGCGAATGAAACGTCAACGCGAATTACCTCCTATAACGAGG
>CAZCON010000337.1:0-2219 GCA_964500085.1 uncultured Lachnospiraceae bacterium | reverse complement strand
TTTCTATGATATTGCCGACGGTAAAATCCGCTATGACGGAATCAATATCAATAAGATTAAGAAGGCGGATTTGCGTCGCTCTCTCGGAATTGTATTGCAGGAGACAAATTTGTTTACCGGTACAGTATTGGAAAATATTCGTTACGGAAAGCTGGATGCTACGGATGAGGAATGTATTGCGGCGGCAAAGCTGGCCGGCGCGGATGATTTTATTACCCGTCTGCCGGAGGGCTATCAGACGCGGCTTACCGGAAACGGTGCAAACCTGTCCCAGGGGCAGCGCCAGCTGCTTGCAATTGCAAGAGCGGCGGTGGCAGACCCACCGGTGATGATTATGGACGAGGCAACCTCCTCAATCGATACCCGTACCGAGGCAATTGTGCAGAAAGGCATGGATTCCCTGATGCAGGGGCGTACCGTCTTCGTAATTGCACACCGGTTATCCACGGTAAAGAATTCGGATGTGATTATGGTGCTTGACCACGGTCATATTATCGAACGTGGCAGTCATGAAAAGCTGATAGAAGAAAAGGGTACTTACTATAGATTGTATACCGGTGCGTTTGAATTGGAATAATAAAAAGAAACAGGAAGAAACAGGAAGAAACAGGAAGAAACAGGGGATTGTTCCATATTAAAAACGGAAGCGTCCCCGCCTCTGCATTCTTAGCGGAGAAATAGGCGGTGGAGTACCGAGGCTTTGATTTGCCTCGGTACTTTTGTGTGCGCCTGGCGGCGCGCGTTTCCAATGAGTGAAAGTCTCGAATCCGCCCAGTAGTGGGTAGGATATAGCCGAAGGACGCGTGTCCGGAGCTGTTCTCATGGGCAGGAGCTGGATGATTCCAAAGGGCGCGGAAAAGCCAATTCGCAAAACCTGCAGTGATGCCGCGCACGAAACTTTGCTTGATATACTACAGAGAGAAAAGAATACATCCTTGTCCGGAGGCTGAAAACGCCACGAGTATTCTAGCAGAGGGCTTCATCAGGGAACTGCATCGTGTCCTCAAGAACGGCACTTCCGATAGTCGACAGTCTTGGTTCGCTGTTGGCGATTACAAAAAGCTACCCAACGAAGCTGGCGGCAGGGATACCACTCTGCCGGGAAATGTAGCCGCTGAGATGAAATCTTTGATTGCAAGCTACAATATAGAAAAGGGCAAGACGTTTGAGGATATCCTTGACTTTTATTACCGCTTTGAACGTATCCGCCCTTTTCAAGACGGGAACGGCCGTGTCGGCAGATTGATTCTTTTCAAGGAATGTTTGCGTAACAATAGCGTTCCGTTCATCATCGACGAGGAACTCAAAATGTTCTACTACCGCGGTCTGTCAGAGTGGTCACGAGAGTGAGGATTCCTAACAGATACATGTCTTGTCGCACAGGATAAGTTCAAGAGATATCTTGATTATTTCAAAATCCAATATTGATTTTATAAGAGGCTGTAAGGGGTGCCTGTTCGGTTGTTACGATTTCGCCACTAATTCTGTACACCTTTTGTTCTTTTTTACGGTTTACATAAATTTACATTTTGTGTTTAACAAAAAAACACCTGAAAGGTCGAAAGTGACTGTACTTTGTCGCTTTTTTGGAAGAAAGATTTTAATGCAAACGGTCGCATATTTTTATACTTAATTTTGTCAAAAAATGTAAAAAGTGGCTTTTGTGCATTTTGCACAATGACAGTCAAAAAAGAAGTAAAAAAATCAAAAAAAATGGCTTGAATTTCAGCGAAAAAGGTCGGTTTAAAAAATCGTATTCATAAAAAAGTAACAAAAATGTAAAAAATAGTTTAAAGTATCTTTACAAAATGCACAAAAAGTGTTACGCTTGTAATGCGAAAGGAGGTTATTTTGCTATGGGCAAAAAACTAAAGGGTTTACTGCTGGCATTGGTATTATGCCTGCAGGTGGTTGTGCCGGCTGCAACAGCTGAAGCTGCAACCGTGCTGACAAACAACGCAACCGGTACCCAGGACGGGTACAATTATGAGTTGTGGAAAGACTATGGCACCACGAGCATGACGCTGAATTCCGGCGGAACATTCGACTGTTCGTGGAGCAACATCGGAAATGCGTTGTTCCGTAAGGGAATCAAGTTTGATTGCACAAAGACTTATTCCCAGATTGGTAACATTTCCGTGAGCTACGGTGCGAATTACCAGCCGAACGGAAACTCCTACCTCTGTGTATACGGATGGTCTAGGAGCCCGCTTGTGGAG
>CAZCON010000336.1:0-2220 GCA_964500085.1 uncultured Lachnospiraceae bacterium | reverse complement strand
GTTCCTGCCCTACCACTTCCTCTAACGTCCGTGGTCTGAGCCTTGCCGCCAGCGGAGATTCTTTCTTTGCAGTTTCCGCCCGCATATATTCAAACAGGTCCATGATTATCTCCTCCCTCAAACGAAACGCGCCACAACAATGCTTCTCCGAAGTTTAACCCTTTAATAATTTAAGTAACATAGATGGATAGGATATATATCCATTTTTATTTGAATGGCAATATATATTATATGGCGGTCTGTCTCCATGAAGCAAGGCATTATTGCAATTTCTATTTGGTTTGATGTAACAAAATAACATAAACATATCTTTTATCTGTTTACGCCTTCCGCTCAGCGCATTTAGTCTTTTGCAAAGACTTTTTATATCGTTGTTATTCATAATGGGTAGCGTCTTATCCGGAGCCCCGGCAACGGCTGCAAAAACATAATCGCGTTGTTTCAAATACTTAGTTGCCACCGGATACCTTACGGAATCATTCAAATACTCAATGCTTTCTTCAATTTGAGTAATTGCATGTTTCGCTTCATGCCCATTTTTTGTTCCCTTTAATTCAATCAGCCAAGTAATCCTTATATTTTGTACTTCACTATCTAATGAAAAAACAAGGCTGTCACAAACATGCCTTCCATCCGGCAAACCCGTAATCAATTTTCCGTCAACCTGAACAATTTCTGCCTCATATCCTGCATCCATCTGTACCGGCACAAATGCTTTACTTCCGGTAAGTATATCATTGATTATATGCTTTTCACCAGACTTTACAATTTTCAAAATGCTTTGCTCACCTGTTTTTCCATAGCTTTTTTCTTTTTTCATACATTTTCCTGCCCATTATCTAATTCTATATTGTATAGTGCAGTATACACTTCATTTATCTGTGATGAAACCTCATCCACCATAGCAGCCTCAATTTCCCGATTATCTTCACAGAAAAGCTGCTGACAACATTTCTGTTCTGAATTTCCCGTCTGAACTAATAATTTGTATGCAGACAATTCTCCATATTCAATCACTTTTTTCTTTGGAACAATACCGTTTACAGCCTTCGCATGCCCTTCCTCTATCAATGTTCCTGCATAGTACAAGTTGTTCGCTGCTGTCAAAATGTATGGGCTATGTGTTGTAATCAGTACATTGCTATCTTGCAAGTTAGCATACATTACGATAAATTCCATCAACTCTTTCTGAAGTGCCGGATATATATGTGCCTCCGGTTCTTCAATAATTACAAACGCTTTTTCTTCCTTTAGCAACAGGATATACAAAAAATTCAACACCCAAAGAATTTCCTGCTGACCAGATGATGCAAAATTGATTGCAATGGGATGTTCACTATCATCTCGGATTTTCAAAAACTCTTTTCCTTTATCCGAAAAATACTCACCTTTTTGAATACTGATAATAAAATCTGATATATCCTTTACTTCAAATCCTCTCTTTTCTGTAGGAAAATACTTATGTGCATTCTTTACCCCCCGTGCAAAACTATTACGCACACTATCAATCATCATCATAAACTGTTCCGTAATCAGGTCTAAATTGGTAGCGCTATTCATCATCGCACGATTGCTTGACATTACCGTAAGAAGGCTTCTTCCCGCCGGAATATAATAAGTCTCTCTTGTATCCTCAAATATCTCATTCACCCTTGCCACAATCATTTCATGATTACGTTTCCTACGCTCATTTGTTAAGGCCAAGCTCGTTATGGAACACCTATCACTCTCATATATCTCTAAAACTTCTCTTCGTAATGCTTCTATTTTTCCATATAATGTCTTTGAATAATTCACTCCTACCAATTTCTTGTTTGGCTTATCTCCATCATATAATGCAACACTAATCCAAATATCCTCTGAATAAGTATATTTCATATAAAATTCCGGACTCAAATCCCAGCTATACCCAAACAGCTTCACAAAAATATCCTTTAATCCTTTGCGTATAGCCTTATCAAAAGACTTATCCTCCTGAACCTCATTTTTATAGGTATTTGTATCACATACCTGCGTCAGAAAATCAATAATTGTAGTCTTTATTATTCTGAAAAAATAAATACTTTTCGCAATAGTGCTCTTTCCTGTTGCCTGCTCTCCAATTAACAAATTAAATTTTTTGACATCCATTTCAAATTCTTTTACCGGTCCATTATTGCTAATATAAATTTTCTGCATTTTAAAGTCTCCAGCTTTTCTATAATGTAATCCATATATCCC
>CAZCON010000335.1:0-2233 GCA_964500085.1 uncultured Lachnospiraceae bacterium | reverse complement strand
CAGATTTTTGCGTACATATCTGAACATGAGGAAGTAGGACAAAAAATATTTTTTGCTGGCCAGATATATGATGCATATGCAGCTTGCTCAGAGGGTAACGGAGTTGGAGGGTGAATTGAGAATCATCGAGAAACAGCAGAAGGAGGTTCATAATGATGAACTTAATATGCGGGTGCAGTATGAGTCAAATAAAGGGGAGTATACAAGAGTAAGCGAGGGAATAGAGATTGCACAAAAAGAGTTGAAGGAGTATCAGATAACGAGTTATACGGTTTATGTAAAAGCGGTAGAGGATTATGAGAAATATCTCGCTAATGGGAAAACGGGGCTTGGAGGAATTCTGAAGGACCGTTCAAGACAGGAACGAAAGCTGGGTGAGGCCGGTAAAAACCTAAGAGGAGAACAGGCTCGTTATAATTCGCTCAGAACGGGAGAGAATCAATTGCCGATGACTGAGGATTCTTTGGCAGCATATCAGGAGCGTAAGTCTCGGATTTGGATGGATGACCGTCAGGAGATACAGGCGAAGTTAAAGGAACAGACAAAACGCTATGAAGATATCTTTAAGAATGAGTTTGTACTAATGATTCTAAAGTCTTGCGAAACTGCAAAGGCGGAATTAAAACGTATTAACGCGGAATTGTCACGGCTGAAGTTTAAAGCACGTTACGAGTTTGATGTGAAGGATGTAAAAGATGGCTCTGATTATGAAAAGATATTGGATTATGCAAGATATTTAAAAGAGCGGGAAGAACTTGGGACAATGTCCGGGCAGCTGACCTTTGATACGATAACGGACTATTCGGATGACAAGGGCAAGGTGCTAGAGAAGGAAATCGAAAAAATTATTAGTCGTATTGTAGAGAGCAACGACAAAGAACGGATTGAACGCTATGCGGATTATCGTAATTATATGACATATGAAATTCTTCTGACCAATGATGTGTTAACGAAGGCGAAATTGTCAAAACAGTCGGGGTACAATTCCGGTGCAGAGGTACAGATTCCGTATATGTTGATTTTGCTTTCTGCGTTGTTAATGATTTATAATGACAAGAACAACTCTACCAGACTTGTGTTTATCGATGAACCATTTGCAAAGATGGACCCGATGAATGTAAAGGTTATGCTTGGCTTTATGAAAGAGCAGAAGCTTCAGATGATTTTTTGTGCTCCGGATAAAACGGAGCTCATCGGAAATGAATGCGAGGTTGTATTGCCGGTGCTTCGGATACGGCCGGATGTTATGGAGATTGGAAGCATTGTAATGCATGAAGGAGTGTAAGGATTGAAGTACGAAGAAAAAATACTGACGTTACTTGTGGAGAATTATCGAAAGAGCAAAAAAGATTCCGGGGAAAACAAAACAAACCGCAGGACACAAATCAAACCGGAGAAGCTTTATAAGAAGTATAATGCAAACGATGGAGAATATGATGAAATCATAAAGCTCAACCAAGCGGTAGATTCTTTAGTAATGAGAGGATTTTTGACAAAAATAACAGAGCGATTTGGAACGCAGATACAGTGTATTTATCTTGTGGATGAAAAGCTTTCGGAGATTGAAACGTTTTTAGCAGAAAAGTACAATTATGTATCTAAGGATACGCAGATAGAGAAAATGCGGAGGCTTGTGAATAAGTATCGGCAAGCTTCTCCTATTTGTGCGGAAGAATGTCTGAGGCTGGAACAGTGTATCGAAGAGCGAAAGATTCCGAAAAACTTTGATGATTTAGATGATGTTTTAAAGGCAGTGGCTTTTATTGAAAATAATACGGAGTTTTTGTACATTCGAGAAGTTTCTATGAGGGTATATGGAGATTCCAAATATTTTGAGGAAACTACATTGGCTTTGGTTTGTGCGCTGCTTCGGAAATACATAGACAGAGCATCCTCTGAAGCGGAGATGCAAGATGAAATTTTGTCAGAGTATCATATTGCAAAGGAACCGATGAAACTTTGCATTAAGGGAAAGGCACAGATTAAGATAAACAATAGTGTGGTTGATATCAGCGGATTTTCGGAGGGTGTAGAGTTTTCGGCAACGGAGTTGGAACATATGCAGGAAATTAAGATACTGGCACCGGAATTTATGACAATAGAGAATCGTACATCATATCTCAGATACCAAAAGGAGGATACGGTTATTTTTTATCTTGGGGGATATGCAAATCGATATCAGCGTGATTTTATAAAAAAGATATATGCCTGTAACCCGGAGATACGTTATATG
>CAZCON010000334.1:0-2235 GCA_964500085.1 uncultured Lachnospiraceae bacterium | reverse complement strand
GGGAAAAGGTTTTTACCTCGCCACCCTTCTTTGCTCCATAGAAGCCCGGAATTACCGCACATTCCGTCTTTGCAAGGCGCTTGGAAAGCACGGCATCCGTCTTTTCCGCGTCAAAGGAGCCGTTGCTGTGAAAGAAAATCACCTCTGCCGCATCAATAAACTCATAGCCCAGATAAGCTGCCATGATACGACCGTTTAAATATTCGCCGCGGGAAGCAGCATAGTCGCTTCCTGCCTTTAACTTAAAGTTCTTCTCAATTACCTCAAACTCTTCCTTTAAAGAAATTGTCAGCCCCAGTCCCTCAATAATTTCATCGTAACGTGCTTTGATTGCTGCAAGCTCCGCAGAAAAATCCTGACCGGCCTCTGCCATCGCATAGCAGCCATATAACATATCCGTTACCTTTGTATCCTTGGAATGACGTTTTCCCGGCGCAGACGGCACTACATATTTCCGACTTTCATCTGCACGGATGATGTCGCCTACCTTCTTAAACTGTTCTGCACTTGCCAGAGAGCTTCCGCCAAACTTTACAACCTTTTTCATACTATTTCCTACCAGCCTTTCCGTTACTATGGAATCCAAAACCGCTTTCATTTTTATCAAGCGAAAATCCATACTAATAGGAAAACACAAAATGCGAAGATAATCAAGTCTTTTTTTAATTTTTTTTGCATTTTTTCTCATTCCTCTTCTGCTTTTCTCTTTACGAACCCTATTCTGTATGCTAAACTGAAAAAAACTGCAAAAGGAGAAGCCCCTATGCTGTACGGTGTTATTTTGAATATAGACAGTGTCCTATTTGCCCAAAAGCAAGCTCCGGAAATTCCTTACATAAAAAGCTTTATTCTGAAGCTAAAGAACGCCGGTCTAAGACTTGCTCTGGTTTCCCTTTCTCCGGCTCCTGCTATTCGGCAGCTAATAGAAGCCCTTTCCCTGACCGGCAGCATTGACGCACTTGTCTCCGCTTCCGATTTCCTATGCCGGCGGTCTTCCCCAGATATGTTTCTGTCAGGCGCAAGCCAGCTTGGTCTGCTGCCCTCTGACTGTATTGTGATTACGGACTCTTCCGACAGCACACAGGCTTCAAAAGTCGCTAAAATTCCCTGCATCGGCTTTATCGCTTCCGACAGCCAAAGGCTTCCTCTTGCCTATGCCCTCTTAGAAAGCTTTGAATCCGCAGATTCCACTTATCTTTACCGTACTCATGCCCATGCACTCGGCTACCCGGCAGAGATTTTGGTTACAAAGCGGCTTTCCATCCGTGAGCTTTCCATGGAGGATTTTCCTGCACTCTATGCCATGTGTACTGCTCCGGATACCATGTGCAGGATGAATGAGGCTCTTTCTGATTTTTCTGCGGAGCTTGAAAAGCATCGTGCTTATCTTTCCAATATCTATCCGTTTTTTGACCTTGCTCTCTGGGGAGTTTACGAAAAGCAGACAGGAACGCTCATCGGACGGGCCGGCTTTTCCTTATCGGAGGAACGCAGTGATGTCTATACACTTGGATATCTCATTGATGCGCCCTACCGGAGACAGGGTTTTGCAACCGAATGTGTTTCCGCCCTGCTAGGCTATGCAAAAGAGCAGGGGGCAGAAACGGTGCTTGTACAAATAAAAGCCGACAACCAGGCTTCGCAAAAGGTTTTGGAAGCCTGTGGTTTTTCCTATCATAAAGAAAAAAGCGCTGACGGCACGCTTCACTATCAAATAGTTCTTTCTCCGGAACATGAACCATGAAAATACGCAGTAAGGGTGTTCCATGCTCAAAAAAAGCCGGAACACCCTACTACTGTCACGTTGCCGTAACGCCGCCGGCAAACGTCCTTTTTCTCCTGACAAATTTCCACAAATTATCTCGCACCGCTTGTTGTAGCGCCCGCGCCGCCATTTATGGTATTATTTGCAGCTCCGTTTCCATTGTTTATTGTACCATTGGTATCATTCTTATTTCCTCCGGTCATATCATCGACAGCGCCCTCTACTCCATCAATTACGTCATTTACTCCATCGCCGACACCATCCATCACATCGTCCACACCGGTTCCGATATCACCGATAACGCCCTCGTTTTCCGTGGTTCCCTGATTTGCTCCGGAGCCATTATTCTGATTCGGTGCCTGTGTCGGAGCTACCGTTCCGGTCGTACCGTTTGTCTGTGTGCCGGTAGGATTAGGGGAAACGGTTCCGCCGTTTCCGGTATCCTCTCCGCAGGCACATGCTACCGTAAA
>CAZCON010000333.1:0-2246 GCA_964500085.1 uncultured Lachnospiraceae bacterium | reverse complement strand
CTTTTTTTGTGCTGTATTTTGGATTTTAGGTTTCATCCTCAAACATTTCGTCAAATTCCGCATTATCCAGAAGCTCATCAAAGGCGTCGGAAACGGCCTCAAATTCATCATCATCCTCAATGTTAATCAGGTCGATATCATCCTCTCCTTTTTCTTCAAAGCGGTAAAGGAAAATTTCTGCGTCCGGATCATCTCCCTGCGGAAGCAAAGCGATGTAGTTTTGATCGTTTACCGGAAATATGGCAATTACATCGCAGATAAGCTCGCTGCCGTCCTCTAAGGTCAGGGTAATCTGGTCGGTGTTATCCTCGTATAGCTTGGAATTTTCGTTCATGGCACACTCCTTTCTGATGCAGAAGCATAAAATTTTGCATCAAGAACAGTATAGCAGAGAATGAGAAAAATGAAAAGGGAAAACACCGATATAAGAAAAGAATTTTCTTGACTTTCTTTTTCTTTGTGTTAGAATAGAGGTTGGAAAAATGCAAAGATGGCGTTAAAGAATATGGTTTTCTTTCAGAGAGGGGGCATCAGCGGCTGTAAGTGCCTTTAAGTTCAGACCATATTTTATGTTCCCGCCGGAGCAGCATCTTTGAATACTTAGTAGGAGATGCCGTAGGTGTACGTTACACACGGAATGAGTTGCCATGGCTTGTGACTGTTTCACGGGCTTTGGAATCAGGGTGGTACCGCGAAGCGTTTTGGCTCCGTCCCTTGCAGTTTGCAGGGGCGGAGCTTTCTTTGTTTTCCGGCTTTTGCCGAAAGACAAACTCCGCAGGACGGCGTGTGCAGAAAAAGGACTGCCGCAATCAGAATAATGCAGAAAGGATGAGAAAAAATGAAGGAAAGGTTACAGGCAATTAAGGAAAGTGCCATTCGGAAGATGGAAGCTTGTACAAGTCCGGAAGCCTTAAATGAAATCCGGGTAGCAGTGCTTGGTAAGAAAGGCGAACTGACAGAGGTTTTGAAATCCATGAAGGAGGTTGCACCGGAGGAAAGACCAAAGGTGGGTGCCATGGTGAATGAGGCCAGAGAGGCGATTGAGGCGTTTCTGGAGGAAAAGCAGGAGCAGTTTCGCAGAAAAATCCGTGAGGAAAAAATGAAAGCGGAGACGATTGATGTAACGCTTCCGGCAAAGAGACAGGTAAGCGGTCATCATCATCCGAATACGGTTGCGTTAGAGGAGCTGGAGCGTATTTTTGTAGGAATGGGCTATGAGGTTGTAGAGGGTCCTGAGGTTGAAAAGGATTATTATAATTTCGAGGCGCTGAATATTCCGGCAAATCACCCGGCAAAGGACGAGCAGGATACCTTTTATGTGAATGGTGACATTCTTCTCCGTACCCAGACCTCTCCGGTTCAGGTGCGCGAGATGGAAAAGGGCAGGCTTCCGATTCGAATGATTGCACCGGGACGCGTGTACCGTGCTGATGAGGTGGATGCAACGCATTCTCCAAATTTCCATCAGGTAGAGGGCCTTGTTATTGACAAAAACATTACCTTTGCTGATTTGAAGGGAACGTTGGCAGAGTTTGCAAAGGAGCTTTTTGGAGAGGAAACAAAAGTAAAATTCCGTCCGCACCACTTCCCGTTTACGGAGCCGTCCGCAGAGATGGATGTTACCTGCTTTAAGTGTAAGGGCAAGGGCTGCCGCTTCTGTAAGGGTTCCGGCTGGATTGAAATTCTTGGCTGCGGCATGGTTCATCCGCGTGTGCTTACCATGAGCGGGATTGATCCGGAGGAGTATTCCGGTTTTGCATTTGGTGTTGGTCTGGAGCGTATTACGCTTCTGAAATATGAAATTGATGATATGCGTCTTCTTTACGAGAATGATGTGCGTTTCATTAAGCAGTTCTAGGAAAGGGGAAAAATTATGAATACACCGTTATCTTGGATTAAAGCATATGTGCCGGAGCTTTCCTGTAGCGCACAGGAATATACCGATGCCATGACGCTGACCGGTACGAAGGTAGAGGGCTTTGAGGTACTGGACCAGAATCTTGAAAAAATTGTAGTGGCGAAAATAATAAAGATAGACCGTCATCCGGATGCAGATAAGCTCATTGTTTGTCAGGTGCAGATTGACGAAGAAGGAACAACGACTCAGATTGTTACAGGTGCACCGAATGTGAAGGTGGGTGATGTTGTTCCGGTCGTTTTAGACGGCGGCAGGGTGGCAACTGACCACGACGGCAATAAGCCGGAGGGCGGCACAAAGATTAAGAAGGGTAAGCTTCGCGGAGTGG
>CAZCON010000332.1:0-2256 GCA_964500085.1 uncultured Lachnospiraceae bacterium | reverse complement strand
ATCTACCATCAGATAAGCGCCCACTTCATCCGCAATTTCACGGAAACGCTTGAAATCAATCTTTCTTGCGTATGCGGAGGCACCCGCAATAATCATCTTCGGCTTTGCCTCCTTCGCAATGCGAAGCACCTCATCATAATCAATAAAGCCGTCGTCATTTACACCATACGGTACAATCTTAAAATAAGAGCCGGAGAAATTTACAGGGCTGCCGTGAGAAAGGTGGCCGCCATGTGCAAGATTCATGCCAAGAACGGTATCGCCCGGCTTTAACAGTGCGAAAAACACCGCCATATTTGCCTGTGCGCCGGAATGTGGCTGTACATTCGCATAGGTGCAGCCATAAAGCTCCTTTGCACGTTCAATGGCCAAGTTCTCTACCATATCCACAAATTCACATCCGCCATAGTAACGCTTTCCCGGATAGCCCTCGGCATACTTGTTGGTCAACGGACTTCCCATCGCTGCCATAACAGCCTTGCTGACAAAGTTCTCCGAAGCAATCAGCTCAATATGACTTCTCTGACGACCCAGCTCTAGGTCCATCGCCTTTGCTACATCCGCATCGGCTCTCATCACCTCTTCAAAAGAATACATGTGTTTCCCTTTCCTTTCCTTTATTAGAATTTATAGTTCTCACCTAGAAAAACCAGTGCAAACATTCCGCTTCCCACATGAGTACCGATGACCGGACCCACATTTGTAAGAATTGCGTCTCTGACCAGACCTTCAGACAACAGCTGCTCTTTCATCTGTACCGCAATCTCTTCGGCATCCGCATGGCCGATCAGTATGGTCTGCCCCGCTGTATTGCAGCCGTCGTTTATCAGACGCTCCTTTAAATACTCCATCCCCTTTTTGATACCGCGCACCTTGGTTACAACGGTAAGCCTGCCCTCCCTGTCCACAGAAAGAACCGGCTTAATCTTTAACGCCGTGCCAACCACAGCCTCCAGACTGTTTAAGCGTCCGCCGCGTTTTAAATGAATCAAATCATCCACCGTAAACCAGTGACAAATCCTAGTACGGTTTTCCATCACCCAGTCTGTCACCTCATCAAGATTCTTTCCCTCTGCACGAAGCCGCCCTGCCAGATAAACAAGCAGCCCCTCTCCGATAGAAGCGCATAGGGAATCCACACAGACAATCCGCCGCTCCGGATACTTTTCCGACAGCTCCTCCGCGATAAGCCGTGCTGAATTATACGTACCGCTTAAGCCTGAGGAAAACGCAAGATACAAAACATCCCTGCCTTCCTTTAAACTCCGCTCAAAACACTCCTGAAATATCATCGGCGTAATCTGGCTGGTAACAGATGTCTCACCGGCACGAAGCAGCTCATAAAACCGCTTACAGGAAAGCTCCTTTTCATCCGGATGATAATAAAAATCCTGTTCGCCGACACGCACATTCATCGGAATCACTTCCAGCTCCAGCTCCTCAACTACGTGCTGGGGCAAATCTGAGGTAGCACCGCATACAATCACATAGTCCCTGTTCATTTTTACCTCCACTGCCATTCGGGGGCATCTTTCTTACATAGTATTAGAATACCATAGTCATGAAAAAAATTCAAGTGGTTCTGCTTCATCGACCTGCCCGTGTCCGCAGCCGCTCCGTCCCCCAAAGTGCCAACGCCGGTGCGCCGCTCTAATACGCTCGTATCGTGTCGCTTCCGTCATCTCCCGTCTTTTCAATCGCTCGGATTTCCACATAATATCCGCCCTCGGCACCTACCGGTACCAACACGCGGTCTCCCAGCTTTTTTCCATATACCGCCTTACCGAGAGGCGATTCAATACTAATGAGATTCTTTAACGAATTTCCGCGTATGGAGGTCACCAGGCGGAACACCTCGCACTCGTCATCCTCTTCAAAGTACAATGTGACGGTATCGTTTAACCCCACCTCGTTTGCGGCAGACTCCTCCGACACAATCTCCGCCGTTTTTAACATCCGCTCCAGATACCGAATCCGGCTCTCGTTTTTATTCTTATCCTTTTTTGCCGCATGGTATTCAAAATTTTCACTCAAATCCCCATGGGCTCTGGCTTCCTTTACCGCCTCGATGGCTTCCTTTCGTACCACCAGCTTCCGGTGCTCGATTTCCTGCTCGATGCGTTCTACGTCTTTTTTTGTCAGCTGCTCCCGCATATTTTTTCTCCTTTCCCGCTGCTGCCGGTAATCCGTTATAACTCCTTACATTTCCAAGCGTCCCGTCAGCAAAACGTTCTATAGCTCCACCTCGTAAAAGAA
>CAZCON010000331.1:0-2260 GCA_964500085.1 uncultured Lachnospiraceae bacterium | reverse complement strand
TCCGGCGAATGCAGAGCATAATGCTCGCATTCTCGCAAACAAAACAACAGAGAATGCTCCGGCGTTTGAAATCCATACTTCAAATACTACCATCCGTTTTTATAACGGAGCAGCCCCCTGCCTGATTGAGACTGTGATGAACTGTCTCATGGGAGGTGTTTTTCATGCTGGGTGATATTTCATCTGCCGTCAACATCTATATCATAACCGGATACACTGACATGCGGAAGTCCATCGACGGACTTTGTGCCATTGTTCTGGAACAGTTAAAGACGGAACCGGACGGATGCTCTTTGTACCTGTTTTGCGGAAAGCGTTGCGACCGGATTAAGGTACTACTTCGTGAGCCGGACGGCTTCGTTCTGCTCTATAAAAGACTGGATGGGGTGCAGGGAAAATACCGTTGGCCGCGGAATAAAAACGAGGCAAAGGCAATTACCTGGCAGCAGTTTGACTGGCTGATGTCGGGGCTTGAAATCGAGCAGCCAAAGGCACTAAAACCCACATGAAACCATTGATTTTACTGGATTTTCTGCTCCTTTTGTGGTATAATGATTACAGTACCAAAAGGAGTAAAAAACTATGGCAGGCAGTAGTAAGGATATCCGGCTGATTGAGCTGAAGGATATGATTTCACAACTGAATACCACAATCAAAACACTGAACGAAACGATTGCCAGACAGCAGGCGGAGAATGATAATCTCAAGTCGGAGCTGGCGTGGTTCCGTCAGAAGTTTTTCGGTTCTTCCAGCGAACGCCGCACCTGTGATGTAGCGGGACAGATGAGCCTGTTTGGTGTTACCCCGGAGGAAGAAAAGCCGGTAGAGCTTATAGAGCCGGAAGTCGTTCCGGCACCAAAGAGACCCCGTAAGGCGAAGCCTTCTTTGGAGGAACAGTTCAAGGATATCCCTACCCGTCAGGTCGTAGTAAACACTCTTTCTGACGAGGAGAAGCAGTGTCCTCTCTGCGGTACCGAAATGGTTCCCATCGGAACGGAATTAATCCGTAGCGAAATTGTTTATACCCCTCCAAAGCTGGAGCGGATTGAATATATCGCCACCACGTATTCCTGTCCGGAATGCAAGGACACCGAGGAACCGCAGTTTATCAAGGACAACGGAACCCCTGCACTGATTTCCGGCAGTTATGTTTCCGAGTCTCTCCTGGCATATATCCTGTACCGGAAGTACGGTCTGTATATCCCGTTATACCGTCAGGAGCAGGACTTTTTGCAGATGAGCGCCCCTATCGGGCGTACTTCCATGGCACACTGGATTATCGTTACCGGTCAGGAGTACATACAACCAATGTATGACTACTTCCATCGAGAGCTTCTGAGACGGAGATTTTTAATGATGGATGAGACTCCGGTACAGGTACTGAAGGAAGAAGGGCGCAGGGCACAAACAAAGTCTTACTTCTGGGTGGTACGCACCGGCGAAGACGGACTGCCTCCCATCATCCTTTATAATTACACTCCAACGAGAGCAGGAGAAAATGCGAAGCAGTTCCTTGACGGAATCGCACCGGGCTTCTATCTCATGGCCGACGGTTATCAGGGTTATAACAAGGTGCAGGAAACCAATCGCTGCTGTTGTTATGCCCACATCCGCAGATATCTTCTGGAGGCCATCCCGAAGGGACAGGAGAAGGATTACAGTAATCCTGCGGTACAGGGAGTGCTGTATTGCAATAAGCTGTTTGAATACGAACGCACCTACAAGGAGAAGGGGCTTTCCTACAAGCAGATTAAAAAACGTCGCCTCAAGGACCAGAAACCGGTGGTTGAGGGCTTTTTGGCGTGGGTTGATTCCGTCAACCCGGGAAGCAACGGAAGGTTAAAGAAAGCGCTGACCTATATCAATAACCGTCGAGACATTCTTATGACCTATCTGGAGGATGGACGATGCAGTCTGAGTAACAACCTTAGCGAGAATGCCATCCGTCCGGTCACGGTAGGCCGGAAAAACTGGTTGTTCAGCGACACCCCGGAGGGAGCAGTCGCTAACACACTTTACCTGACCATTGCCGCCATGGCAAAGGCTTATGAATTAAACTTATATGACTACCTTGTGTATTTGTTGGAACATCGCCCGAGCAAGAGCATGTCCGATGAAGAACTTTCAAAGCTTGCCCCTTGGGATGAGACAGTACAAGAGGTTTGCAAGAATAAAATGAAGTAAAACGCTTGCGTTTCGGAAACCCAGCAATGGTTTCGGAATGCAGGCGTTTTGATATACCCTGAAATTAGGCGCTTAC
>CAZCON010000330.1:0-2268 GCA_964500085.1 uncultured Lachnospiraceae bacterium | reverse complement strand
GTGTTGACTATATCAGGGACGGTTACTCCATCTTTATCGCCCCGGAGGGCACCAGAAGCCACGAAAAGGACCCTTTGCCCTTTAAAGACGGCAGTCTGAAGCCGGCGCAAAAAACCGGCTGTCCGATTATTCCGGTTGCCATCACCGGAACCGATGATTTGTTTGAAAATCACAAGCCATGGCTGCGCCGTACCAAATGCGTCATTGAATTTGGCAAGCCGATTTATCTAAATGAGCTGGAACCGGAAATCCAGAAGCATCCGGGAGCTTACGTCAGGGAACGTGTAATTGAGATGCTCGCCGGTCATGAGGCACTGCGTCAGGAAAAGAAATAATCCGGCGCCAAATGCTTCAGACAAGGAGCAGGAAAATTTTTCTTGCATAAAACCTGCCCGCGTGGTAAGATATCAGATGTGAGTGCTTTTCCATTCACAAAGCAAAGAGTAGAAAGAGGAGACAAAACATGGACACTTGGGTAATTGTACTGTTAATTGTACTCGGCGTTGTACTGGTTGCGCTGGTTGTACTTTCCCTTGTTGGAAAAAAACTGCAAAAAAAGTCGGATGCCGCGCAGGAAAACATCATGGCAGGCGCGCAGTATTACTCGATTATGGTAATTGATAAAAAACGTATGAAGCTTTCAGAAGCCGGTTTCCCGCAAATTGTTATTGACCAGACACCAAAGTGGCTTCGCGGTCGTAAGGTTCCTGTCGTAAAGGCAAAAATCGGTCCCAAAATCGCCAGTCTTATGTGCGATGACAAGGTATTTGATAAGGTTCCGGTAAAAAAGGAAGTCAAGGCTCTTATGAACGGCATCTACATTGTAGATGTAAAGGGACTCCGCTCTGCTCTTGATACCAAGCCGGAAAAAAAGAGCTTCATGGCAAAGCTTCGTGCCAAGGCGCAGAAGGTTGTTGATGAAGAAAAGAAAAATAAAAAGGCCGAGGAATCCAAAAAAAATAAGAAAAAGTAAAACATAAAAGGCTGTCGCATTTACGATGGAAAGCTCGCAGATGCGGCAGCACTTTTTGTTAAAAATACCACAGCGATACCGAAAGGACCTTGTGGCATTTCTGCTGTTCTGAACAGACCGGTACCTTTTGAAATTTAAAAGCTTCTATTTTTCTATGCCTCTGCCTGACAGGACTGTACCTTTAATACAAGCGTACATTCCCCTGTTTTCTCATTATTGATTTCCAGTCCGTACCTCAGGGTGGCGCGTAAGAACTCCTCTTCCTCAAACAGCTCGATGGAGTGCGTGTTTACCCCTACCAAAAGCCCTCCATAGGGAGTTTCATAATTGGTCAGATACTCCTCCCCCGGCAGAAACAAAAGCCGCGTATTCGAACGGTCTTTTTTTTGCAGCTCCAGTTCCTTTTCCGAAACCTTGATACGGCATTTTATTGCCGCGCCGTTTTCCTCCGTCTCCTCGTAAAGAAGATAATGCTTTTCACCCTTTTTATAATACGTTCCAAAGTTAATCACCTCAATCGGCGCTTCCGCTTCCTCCGCTACGTATTGTAATCCCGTCAGGGAAATAATCACATTTTTTGTCACAAGCTGCCTCCTTGCACAATTACTCAAACTTTTCTATTCCAATGCTCTCCGGCAGCAATACTGCCGAAGGCAAAATACTGGCCGCAAACTGCATAAATTTCTCTGCCCGGTCGCTGACAAAAAATTCATGATGCGGCCAAGCCGTCTCTTTCCCCGCGACATAGCCTTCTCCCTGCGTCCCGCATTCATTCAGCAAATGATTTTCTTCCAATAAATACTTTAACTCCCTCGCCGTTTCTACCGCCGGATTTACAAGCTGAACACTGTCTCCCATTACCTTTTGTACTACAGAGCGCAAAAGCGGGTAATGCGTACAGCCTAACACCAGCGTATCAATTCCTTTCTCGGACAGTCCGGCAAGATAACGCCTTGCCACCTGCTCCGTAATCACATCCTCACAGCTCCAGCCCTCCTCTACAAGCGGAACAAACAGCGGACATGCTTTTCCGTATACCGTCACGTTCGGATCGGTTTTTTGAAGAAATGTATTGTAAATGCCGCTGCGAATGGTTGCTTCCGTACCGATGACACCAATTTTTCCATTCCGCGTCACCTCTGCCGCTGCCTTTGCCCCAGGCTTCACCACTCCGATAATGGGCACCTCAAACTCCTTTTTCACCTGTTCTAACGCCACGGCACTCGCCGTATTACAGGCTATGACAATCGTTTTAGCTCCTTTTTCAAGCAAAAACCGGATAATTTGCTTTGAAT
>CAZCON010000329.1:0-2285 GCA_964500085.1 uncultured Lachnospiraceae bacterium | reverse complement strand
CATCTATCTGCTCTCCGGCGGCGCGCCTGCGACGTTAGAATACTACCGGGGAACCGCAGGAAAAACGGATCTTTTGGTGACATGGCTTTATAAGCTGACGATAGATAACAAGGACTATTGCTACGGTGCGGTGATTGGTATTTTGACCTTTGTGATTTCGATTGTGATTTCTCTGGTTGCCTATCGCCGGACTGCCGCTTACAAAAATGAGGAGGGATTTCAGTGAAAACCGGATTTGTGCAGGAGGCACGGAATGGGCAGGACGTGTCGGTGCGAAATGCTGTGCCGGCAGAGAGGGAAGCGGAGGTACACACCGGAAAAGGGTTTGGAAAAAAGAGAAAGAAAAGGGCGCAAACCGTATTTTTGCATGTGCTTCTTACCGTGCTGGCGTTTGTCTGGCTGTTTCCGATTTTCTGGATTGTGATGACCTCCCTGCGGGGAGAAGCGGGGTCTTACTTTACGACCTTTTTTCCGAAAAAAATAACCTTTGCGAATTACACAAGGCTGTTTACGGAAACGGAGGTTTTAAATTTTCCGCGTTGGTTTGCAAACACATTGCTTGTAGCTGTTTTCACCTGTGTCATCTCTACTTTTTTTGTGCTGTCGGTGTCCTATTCGATGTCGCGTATGCGTTTTAAGCTGCGAAAGCCCTTTATGAATGTGGCGCTGGTGCTTGGAATGTTTCCGGCGTTTATGTCCATGATTGCGGTGTACTACATCTTAAAGGGAATCAATCTGACCGAGGGCGTTATGAAGCTTGTGGCACTGGTGCTGGTATATTCTGCAAGCACGGGGCTTGGGTTTTATATTGCAAAAGGCTTTTTTGATACGATACCGAAAAGCGTGGATGAGGCGGCAATGATAGACGGAGCCTCCCGCTTTCAGATTTTTTATAAAATTACGGTGCCGCTATCCAAACCGATTCTTGTGTATACGGTGATTACCTCTTTTCTGGCACCGTGGCTTGATTTTATCTTTGCAAGGGTGATTGCCGGAGCCGACAGCCGGTACTATACCGTGGCAATCGGTCTGTGGAGTATGCTGGAGCGGGAATACGTGTACCATTATTATACCCGGTTTGCGGCAGGCTCCGTGTGTGTGGCAATTCCGATTGCGGCACTGTTTTTGTTCACCCAACGCTATTATGCCGAGGGTCTGTCCGGGGCGGTGAAGGGGTAGGTTTTGGCAAAAGCCGATAGCAGGTTGCACTTGCACAAAAGCTGCTATCGGTTAGCTGCCCCGCCAAACACCGACAAAAGCAGATTTGCCTGCATCCATACCTCATCCGCAAAGTTATGCCCTATTTTATTTGTAAAAGGTATTTTCTACAAGCACCGATACTGTTTACAATCAAAGGATTTCCTGCATATTGTGGAATCTCTGCCTGCGTAAATATCATCGTTAGCTTTTCTTCCTCATTACAATGTTTGTATTCGTTATCTACCTGCTGTATGACATCTTTTAACCTATACAACATCTTCTTGCTATCCGTAATCACTTCTTTTATTTTTATGTTATCGTATATTACATCCCAAGCGGGGCAAAAATAGGAAACATTTGATAACGCATTTATCCTATCAAGAGAAGAGATGCTCTGTTCATAATCAACAAATATCGGCAAATCATGAGCTGTGGGGATAGCATCTCCTGTAAAAATCATATGATTACCAAGCAGGAATGACATCGAACCATGAGAATGCCCCGGAGTTAATAATGCACATATGTTTATCCCCTCCTCAAGTGGAATAGAATCTCCATCTTGAAGCGGAACATCTACCTTTACAGATTCCGAGAGTAATGTATAAAAGTTTGGAATTGGACGTTTGCTATACTGCATGTCAATATCCTCAATCCAATTTAATTCCAACATAGGCGCATATATTTTACACCCTGTAATTCTCTTAATCTCTGCTGCACCACCCATATGGTCTGGGTGAGCATGTGTAAGAAAAATCCCTTTTATATCGGATATGCTTCTGCCAAGAGAATGTAAATATTCCTCTATTATTTTTTCCGAGCCGGAGATACCACTATCTATCAAATAACAGCTTTCCCCGGTGATTAAATACATATTGATATACCTTTTTACTTCCGGTGTTACATAAAACTCTTTTCGTATCAAATGCACATTGTCAGTAATCAGCATAAAATATTCTACCTCTCATTCAAGAATTATCGCATTGCTGTCAACCGAAGCTTCTCTTAATGGAGCTATTCTTCGATACGCTTCTGATGCAAAGCATTCCTCTAAATGTTGTTTTGTATCAAATTCGATTATAATTACT
>CAZCON010000328.1:0-2298 GCA_964500085.1 uncultured Lachnospiraceae bacterium | reverse complement strand
AGGACGGCATCGGCAGAGGAAAGGACGATGCAGAACTATGTGTATGAAGGGTATGTGGTGGATTTTGCTGCGACGGATGCATGGGACGGTGCATTTAATGCAGAGGTACAGCTTACCAATACCGGTGATGCTGAAATTTGTGACTGGGCAATTACCTTTGCGTTTGCCCATGAGATTCAGAATCTTTGGAATGCGACGGTGGTGGAGCATACAGGGAATGCCTATGTGCTTAAGAATGCTGACTGGAATGCAAATATTAAGCCGGGGGAAGGTGTTGCATTCGGTATGACGGTATTGTGCGATGGAGAGATTACGTTCCCGGAAAACTTTTCTTTTGTGATGAAAGAGGAGTCTGTGACTGCACAGAGCTATTCTGCGGAGTTTACGTTGTATTCTGACTGGGAAACCGGTTGTAACGGTGCGATTATTCTCAGCAACCTTACAGACGAGCTTATTGAAAACTGGCAGTTGGAGTTTGATTATGACAGGGAGATTGTAGATATTGCAAATGCAGTAATTGTTTCCCATAAACAGGGCCACTATGTCATTCAGAACGCAGGATATAATGCAGATATAGCGGGAAATTCCTCCGTACATATCAGTATCGTGGCAGGGGAAATTTCTTTTGGTGCCAAAACGGTGCCAAGAATCGGCGATAATGAAAATATGTCGTAAAACGCCATTCATGTAGCGTGAGGGTGGTCGTACCGTAGGTGCGGCAGCACTTTTTCCCTCCAAAGAGAGGAAATAAACTTTTCACTTCAGTAAAGAAAAAGAAAAAATTCTTTAAAAACTACTTGATTTTTCCAGAAGCAGGTGATATACTGTCATACGGTAGTATAAAGGTTGAGCAAAGAGTGGACGAAAGTCCACTCTTTCTTGTTGATGTGCCTGCGGGTACACATGCGAATGCAGTCATGCCGATGTCTAAGGGCGGCAGATGAGGTCTGTTTTTCATTTAAAGGAGTGTTTATGACAAAGAGAGAGGAATATGAACAGAAAACGGAAGCGCTGCTCCAGCCGATTATGGAACGTACCGGTTTTGAACTGGTGGATGTGGAGTATGTGAAGGAGGGCAGCAACTACTATCTCCGTGCCTACATTGACAAGGAGGGCGGCATTACCATTGACGATTGTGAAACGGTCAGCAGAGAACTGAGTGATTTACTTGATGCGGAGGATTTTATCCCAGAGGCGTATTTCATGGAGGTAAGTTCACCGGGACTTGGCAGACAGTTAAAAAAGGAGAAGGACTTTGCGCGCAGCATTGGTGAGGATGTGGAGGTAAAGCTTTATAAACCGATAGAAAAGAAAAAGGAGCTTGAAGGAGAGCTGCTTAGCTTTGATACGGAAAACATTGTGCTTGGACTTTCGGAAAACAAGACGATTACAATTCCGAGAGAAAGCATTGCGATGATAAAATTGGCAATTCATTTTTAAAAAAGCGAAAAAGATAAAAGGAGGATATCATGGACGCAAAGGAATTAATCGAGGCTTTAAATCAGTTGGAAAAGGAGAAAGGCATCAGTAAGGACATTTTACTGGAGGCAATTGAAAATTCTTTAATTGCAGCCTGCAAAAACAATTACGGAAAAGCAGATAATATCAAGGTGAATATTGACCGTAATACCGGTGAGGTCGTAGTGTGGGCTGAGAAGAGAGTAGTCGAGGAGGTCGAGGATGCCGTAGAGGAGATTTCTCTTGCAGAAGCAGCAATTAAGTTCCCGGCAGAAAAGTATGAGGTTGGAGATGTTGTAAATATTGAGGTTACTCCGAAAAATTTTGGACGTATTGCAGCACAGAAAGCAAAGCAGGTTGTCGTGCAAAAGATTCGCGAGGAAGAACGCAAGGCGATTTATACCCAGTATTATGAAAAGGAAAGAGAAGTTGTTACCGGCGTAGTGCAAAGATATCATGGAAACAATGTCAGCGTCAATCTTGGCAAGTGTGAAGCAATCCTGTTGGAGGGAGAGCAGATTCGCGGTGAGGTGTACCGCCCGAACGACCGTATCAAGGTGTACGTCATGGAGGTAAAGGAATCCACGAAGGGGCCTCGCGTGACTGTATCCCGTTCTCATCCGGAGCTTGTAAAGCGTCTGTTTGAGGCAGAGGTAACGGAAATCAGAGATGGCGTGGTGGAAATTAAGGCGATTTCCCGTGATGCCGGTTCCAGAACGAAAATGGCGGTGAAGTCCTATGATGAAAATGTAGACCCGATTGGTGCCTGTGTCGGTATGAACGGCTCCCGTGTCAATGCAATCGTGAATGAGCTTCGCGGTGAGAAAATTGATATTATTT
>CAZCON010000327.1:0-2334 GCA_964500085.1 uncultured Lachnospiraceae bacterium | reverse complement strand
GCTTGCGGCAGAGGTGGTAAAGGATTTATTAAACGAGGAAGAGAGGAAAATACATGGGAAGGCTGACAACGATGTTTCAGAAAAATAGAGGGGGAAGGAAGTCTGCAAAAGGTTCGGAGCAGACGGCAAAAATCGGAAAACGGGAAGCTGAGAAAAAGGAAAACCGCCGTTTTTCACTATTGGTAGAGGATGCGCTGGAAACACAGCGGATTCAAGGAATTATGGTGCTGGGAACAGTTCATGGAAAGATAAAGGAGGGGGATACGGTATATCTGTATCAGTCCATGAAGCCGCCGGTGGAGCTGAAGGCACTGGCGTTGGAAACCGGTCCGCGTGTGGCAGCAGAGCTTGCAAAGAATCAAAAGGTGGGTGTTTGCCTGAATGTAGAAGATGCAACAATGATTCCGCGTTACAGTGTGCTAAGCAGTGTATCGCCGCGCGAGGTGCTGGCTGGCGGAAAGAGTGCAGCAGAGAATCCACGTCTGTTAGGGCTTACGATGGAATATCCGAGGTTGCATGAAAATAAGGAGTATTTCAATCTGCTGTTATATGAATTGTGCTATGCCCGTTTCGTTGCGCCGTTTTACATGGAGCAGCCTCCGCTTCCGGATGTGGATGGGACTATGAAATTTGCGCCGGAAGCCAAGGTCGGCATTCCATCCCTAAAGATGAATGGAGAGGAAGAAAAAAGTGTATTTCCGGTGTTCACAGATTTAGGAGCAATGTGGAACTGGAAGGAAGCGTTTCATAAGGATCAACCGAAGCAGACCGTGATATTGCGCCTTTCAGAGGTGATTTCCTTTGCAAGTCAGGGGCATGACGGTATTGTAATTAACGCATTTGGCCCTGTCCCGGTTTTCCTACCGTTAGATTTGCTTCAGCAGGTAGCAAAGACAGAGGTGTTTAAGAAGCTGTTTGAAAAGAAGGTTGAGACGGAAGAAAGCGGAGAAAAAGCGAACTAAGACTGATGCGCTATGCTTTTTGTAAGAAAATGTGGACAGGTTCTTGCATTTTTGAGCAAAATGGGTTACAATGAACGAAATGGCATAGAGGAAGGCTAAGAATTACGGCGTCTTACAGAGAGTCTGTGGTTGGTGCAAGCAGACAGACAAAGGATTCCTTCCACCTTCGGAGCCGGAGTGAAAGCTCAGGGGAACGCCCCGTATAGCGTGCACGAGAGGTCGGGAAACCGGCAACGTGGGTGGCAACGCGGAAATTTTAACTCCGTCCCATGGCAGTAGCTGGGGGCGGAGTTTTTTTCGCGTAAGCAAAGTGAGCATAGAGCTTTTGCACGCATGCGAGGCATGCGAAGCAAAAGAGAGATGCGAACGCGCCCGCGACGAAGTGACGAAGTCACGAAGGTCCACAACGTCCAGTGGACGTTGGTACTGGACGGACCGAAACGAAGTGAAGACGCGGCGAGCGGAGCGAGACTTACGCGAAAAGAAGAGCAAAGCAAAGTGAGCATAGAGCTTTTGCGCGCATGCAAAAAAAGAAAGAAAAAGGAGGAAAAATATGTTAGATTTAAAGTTTGTCAGAGAGAATCCGGAAATCGTAAAGCAGAATATCCGGAACAAGTTTCAGGATGCCAAGCTTCCACTTGTGGATGAGGTAATTGCGCTGGATAAGGAGGCACGTGAGACGCAGCAAGAGGCAGACAATCTGCGTGCGGACAGAAAGCGGATATCCAAGGAAATCGGCGGCTTAATGGCAAAAGGCTTAAAGGAAGAGGCAGAAGCGAAGAAAAAGCAGGTAGAGGAGTTCGCTACACGTTTAACAGAGCTTGAGGCGAAGGAAGCTGAGCTTTCTGAAAAGGTTTTAAAGATTATGATGACGATTCCGAATATCATTGATCCGAGTGTGCCGATTGGTAAGGACGACAGTGAGAATGTGGAGGTACAGCGCTATGGTGAGCCGGTAGTGCCGGATTTTGAAATTCCATATCACACAGAGATTATGGAACGATTCAATGGAATAGATTTGGATGCGGCAAGAAGGGTAGCAGGAAACGGCTTCTATTATCTGATGGGAGATATTGCAAGACTGCATTCTGCCATTATCTCCTATGCAAGGGATTTCATGATTGACCGGGGCTTTACCTACTGTATTCCGCCATTTATGATTCGCAGTAACGTTGTAACCGGTGTAATGAGCTTTGCAGAGATGGATGCAATGATGTATAAGATTGAGGGTGAGGATTTATTCCTCATTGGCACCAGTGAGCATTCCATGATTGGCAAGTTCATTGATACTATTTTGCCGGAGGAGAGCCTTCCGCAGACTCTGACCAGCTACTCTCCGTGCTTCCGTAAGGAAAAGGGCGCACATGGTATT
>CAZCON010000326.1:0-2344 GCA_964500085.1 uncultured Lachnospiraceae bacterium | reverse complement strand
CTTCTGATATCATACTTTTCATAATATTCATACGGAATTGCATACATATATGCCTTTTCCGGCATGGTCTGATGGAATGCGGTATCAAATACGGCTACATTCGGAACTCCCGGCATAGCCGCCTCACAAGCCTCAATGCCAATCAGATTTGCCGGATTATGTAACGGGCCCAAATCGAAGCAGTCGCGTACTACTCTCTTTACATCCTCATTTACCACGATAGAGTCACTGTAATACTTTCCTGCATGCAGCACACGATGACCGACTGCTGAAATTTCACTCACATCGGAAATGACACCATAGGTGGCATCCTGCAACGCATCAAGTACCAGCTTTACCGCAACCTGATGATCCGGCATTGCCTCTTCCTTTTCCAGCACATCCTTACCTGCCGGCTTGTGGGTCAGCTTAGAGCCTTCAATTCCGATACGCTCACAAAGTCCCTTTGCCAGAACAGCCTCGTTCTCCATGTCAATCAACTGGTACTTCAAAGAAGAACTTCCGCAGTTAATTACTAAAATCTTCATGTTTCTTTCCTCCTGTGAATTTGGCCGAAAGGCATAGTCGGGTTTCATCTGCAAGACCTGTAAAAGGCACGTCAGCCTGTAGCCTCTGCTTTTATGAGCGCGTGTCGGCACATAGACGCAGAAAAGAACCACCATGCAGACGCATGGCAGTCCTATCCGATTCCTGTCGGCAGTTTCTTTCATTATACCCCTATTTTCTTTTAGAAACAAGCCCTATTTTCAATTTCATACATCATTTCTGACGATATCCTCCAGCGTCTCCCTCTTCACTGCAATCTTTTCCCTGCCGCCGCTAATCATCAGTACCGGAGGCTTTGGTACACGGTTATAATTGGAAGACATGGAGTAGTTGTACGCACCTGTGGCAAGCACTGCCAGAATATCTCCCGTCTCTGCTGTCTGCAATGCCACACCCTCTCCCAGCAAATCACCGCTTTCACAGCATCTGCCGGCAACCGTTACCACAGAGTCCTTTACCTTGTCCGCCTTATTTGCAATAACAAAATCATACTCCGACTGATACAGCGCATATCGCGGATTATCACCGATTCCTCCGTCTACAGATACATATGTGCGGATATTCGGAATTTCCTTTATACCGCCTACCGTATACAACGTAATTCCGGCAGGTGCCACAATGGAACGCCCCGGTTCGATTAAAATAAACGGAAGCTTCAGTCCTTTTTCCTTACAAATCGTTTTTACCGTCCCAGACACCTTTTCCATATAGCTTTCATACGGAACCGGCGTGTCCTTCTCTGTATATTTAATACCGAAGCCTCCCCCGAGATTCAGTTCCGGAATTTCATAGCCAAGCTCTCTCTTTACCCTTTCAATAAGCCCCAGCATAATGTCTGCGGCTTCTACAAACGGAGCAATATCAAAAATCTGGCTGCCGATATGACAATGCACTCCGACAAAATCAATATGCTCCATCGTAAGGGCACGTCTGATTGCCTCAAAAGCTTCTCCCGTTTCCAATGCGAATCCAAACTTGCTGTCAATCTGACCGGTTTTTACAAAATCATGTGTGTGTGCATCCACGCCCGGCTTAATGCGGTACATAATGTGAGCCTTTACACCGGCTTCCGCCGCCAGTTTATTTAGTAGCTCCAGCTCATAGCTGTTATCAACAATAATTCTTCCCACCTTATGTTCCAGTGCCATACGAAGCTCAAATTCCGTCTTATTATTGCCATGGTAACATACCTTTTCCATCGGAAAATCCACACAGGCTGCCGTATACAGCTCTCCTGCGGATACCACATCAATCCCGATGCCCTCTTCTTTTGCAATGCGGTACATTTCTTTACAACTGAATGCCTTACTGGCATAGCAGACAAGACCGGCACCGTTATAGTATTTCTCCATAGACTGACGGAAGCTTCTGCAATGCTCCCGGATTAAATCCTCATCCATGACATATAACGGCGTACCATACTCCTCTGCCAAAGCCACCGTATCCAGACCGCCGATGGTTAAATGCCCTTTTTCGTTTACCGCAAGATTTTTCGATACAAATTCGCTCATAATGTTCTTCCTCTTGTTCACTTTATTTGTCATTTTTCTGATATGTCTCACCACCGGTTTTCTTTGTATACCGGTATACGTCGAATACAACCTACAGAGTAACATTATTATAAAGAAATGTCAAGATTTACAGGGGAAATCCGAGGGCTTCCCGTCAAAAAATATACTCTCCATCGTTTTCCGCTGGACATTCCCTCCATTTTGTGTTACGATAACGCACATAGAAGCGGTTTGAAAGGAGATACCACTATGAAGCTTTGGGGCGGTCGATTTACAAAGGAAACCAA
>CAZCON010000325.1:0-2378 GCA_964500085.1 uncultured Lachnospiraceae bacterium | reverse complement strand
GCCGGCCAGTCCACAATACCCGGTCCAAATTTTACCTCTGCATTTTTATCCGGCTTTCCTGCACCAAAATATACCCGGTTTTCGTAAATGGTGGAGTCAAAATAGTACGCCGGCTTTGTAAATGTCACATCCAGCTCATCCGCCCCGGTCAGGAAGCCCTTGTTTGCTGCCGTTGCTGCAATCGAACGGGCATCCATAAGCGCAACGGACGCAATCTGACCGTTGGTAACCTTCGAGCCTTCGCGGTTCGGGAAGTTACGGGTGGAATGACGGATACTAAGACCGTTGTTTGCCGGCACGTCTCCGGCACCAAAGCACGGTCCACAGAACGCAGTACGAATGGTAGCACCCGCACGCATCAGCTCTGCGACTCTGCCGTTCTTAACCAGCTCCATGAAAATCGGCTGGCTTGCCGGATATACGCTTAAGGAAAACTCATCATTACCAATAAACTTATCCTTTAAGATGTCTGCCGCGTCACAAATATTTTCAAAGCCGCCGCCTGCACAGCCTGCAATAACCCCCTGCTCAATATAAAGCTTTCCGTCACGAATCTTGTCGCGAAGCTTATACGTAACCTTATTATTGTCAAGACTGACGAGAGCCTTCTTTTCAACCTCTGCGAGAATATCCTCTAGGTTTGCCTTTACATCGGCAATCGTGTATACATTGCTCGGATGGAACGGCATCGCAATCATCGGACGGATTTTATCAAGCTTCACTTCAATTAAGCCATCATAATATACAACCGGTGCCTGCTTTAACTCTTTATAGTCTTCCTTTCTGCCGTGCAGCTCATAAAACTCCTCCACAGAAACATCCGTCTCCCAGATAGAGGAAAGACAGGTCGTCTCCGTAGTCATAACATCCACGCCGATACGATAGTCCACGCTTAAATTGTGAACGCCCTCTCCGAAAAACTCCATTACCTTATTGTTTACATAACCGTTTGCAAACACTGCACCGATAATCGCAAGCGCAATATCCTGTGGTCCGACACCCTTTGCCGGCTTTCCGGTCATATGCACGCCGACCACCTTTGGCATATTGATATCATAGGTCTTGTTTAAGAGCTGCTTTACTAACTCCGGACCTCCCTCGCCCACAGCCATTGTACCAAGCGCACCATATCTGGTGTGACTGTCAGAGCCAAGAATCATCTTTCCGCCACCTGCAAGCATTTCTCTTGCAAACTGGTGAATGACTGCCTGATGCGGTGGAACATAAATACCGCCGTAACGCTTTGCACAGGAAAGTCCAAACATATGGTCATCTTCATTAATCGTACCACCAACCGCACAAAGGCTGTTGTGGCAGTTCGTCAATACATACGGAACCGGAAACTCCGTCAGCCCACTGGCTCTTGCCGTCTGAATAATACCTACAAACGTAATATCGTGAGAGGTCAGCTTATCAAACTTAATCTTTAACTTATCCATCGTTCCGGAGGTGTTGTGCGCCTCTAAAATCCCATAAGAAAGCGTTGCCTTCTTTGCTTCCTCTGCTGCCGGAACCTTTCCCAGCATTGCAGCCACCTTCTGTCTGCCGTCTGCGGTATCCTCAATCACCTCGCCGTTTACCACATAAGCACCGTTTTTCAGTAAAGTAATCATAATATTTTGCCCTTTCTTGCGTTTGCACGCCTTCTTCTATTCAGAACGGTATTCCGCATCCTCTACTCAATATATCCGCTCTTCGGATTGATGTAATAAATATCATCACATTCCGTTACTGCCGTAGAATTAAACAGTCCCTCGCCTGCCTGCAAATGCAGCTCCAGCTCCTCTGACCTCGTATCCCTGATTTCAAAGCTGATTTTTCCTTCAAAATCATTTAAATACTGCCCAGTCTGTAACAGTGCTTCTCCACCATCCTCAAAAACAATCTTTACTGTAAGCCATGCGGCTCCGTATAAACCTGCAAGCCCCAGTTTTTCGCTCGAATTACTGATTTTTTCCTTTGCGGCGATGTCTTCAAAGCTGAGCACCTCGGAGATAATTCCATTGTCGTCCTCATACCAAAACTGAAGGGAAGAAATCCTGTGGCTTGATTTGTTATGAATCACCAGCTTATTTTTCACAAGCGGTTCAATACAGGTCAGAATAATCAGCACAAGGAGCAAAGCACTCCCGATACCGAGAAACAGATTTCTCAGTTTCTTATTTGCAAAAAAGGATTTTTTCCCTTGTTTTCCCTGATATTCAAAATTTCTTGTTTTCAGCTTACTCATTCTTTTTCTCCTATTCCCGTTTTCACTTTAAAAAAAGAGGTGATGCGACTGCGTCACCCTTTTACCTATATCCTGTACTACGCCAACTTTAACAGGAAGAACATTTTAATTTCTCCTCCCTCATATAACAGCGGTACCTTTATAGATG
>CAZCON010000324.1:0-2388 GCA_964500085.1 uncultured Lachnospiraceae bacterium | reverse complement strand
TATTCACCGTATCTGCGGATAAAGCTGCCGGTAGCAACCAGACGGCAGATAACCTCAAGACCATGACCAAATACAGTAGCAGGAAGAACCTCCATCGTAGCATTTTCCACATCTGCGCTTACATAATGCGTTTTGATACCAGCCTTCTTTAACAGCTCAAAATAGTGAATGGAAGTCTGAAGATTTGCCTTACCGATACCCTCGATTGTCAAACCGACACTGTTCTCGCCCGGATCAAATACGCCGTCCTTACCGGTACAGTCGTCCTTGAACTTCAGCATCACATTGCCGTTGTCGAGTGCATACACATCCTTTGTCTTTCCTTCATAAATCTTCTTCATTTTCATATCCTCCTGCGTTGGGAATAAAGATTGTTTCAAACAACAAAATTACTATATCACACTTTTTTTCGGTTGACAATTTTTTTTTTGCAGTTTTGTCATTTTTTTTCAAATGAACAATCAGAGGTTCTCTCATACAGAATCGTTTGTGCAACTAGCACAAAAACGCTTTACTCATTCAACCATTTGTAGTTCCCGGCTTCAAATGCTCTACACTTGCCACCTTAAGCACTGCTGCTACAAAAATAACAGCAGCGGCATTACAAATACTCCAACAGAAACAAGTACCGTTAGGCTATTACTCTTCATTACCTTTGATATTCTCATAATCGCAAAGGTTTCCAGTACAAGAGACAGGCACAAAAATCCATAAAGCAATCTCAGATACTGTCTGACAGACATCCCGATTCCTTTCAGATGCTCCATGGAGCATGCCGGAAAATCCGGACCGGCTGTTCCATATGCCGAAAAAACCTTGTAAAGGAATGGCAGAAAAATCAGTCCCCACACAATCAGCGCAAGCAGTACTCCAATCAAAGCCTTTGATAAAAACGTATCCTTTCTTCCCCGCGCACTGCATCTGACCAGCGCTATCATCCCGCTCTGATACTCATTTGAATAAAGACCGGTTACGCATAAGACCAGAAGAAGATTTGCGATTACCAGCAAAATCATAAGCCTTCCTGACGCCATTTTATCATTTGTTAGCAGGCGATACCCCGTATCATACAGGAATGCGCCTCCATTCTCCTTTAAATATGCCGCATGCTCCTTCACTCTTTCAAAAGTAACGCTCCTCTCCAGCACACTGACATTTCCCGTCCGGATTGCATCGGCGAACTTCTCTTCCTCCTGCTTCAGCCAGTCTTCCTTTTCTTCAGAATACATTCCTTCCAGCGTAATCATATAGTTTTTGTAATAAATGTCATCCTTTTTCTCAAAGTATTCTCCCATCGGCTTATAGGTTACCAGCTGAAAAATTGCTACACCAAGCAAAATCCATATTACCTTGCCGGAAAATAGCGTTTTATAACACTCATGGCGTATCAAACTGACATTTTCCATTCTCATAGTTTTCTTTAAAGCATCGTTTCGTTTTCCCTGTACCGTCAGACTCTTTTGCCCTGCATAACGACTGATGTCCCAAAAAAGGAGCAGTACCGTACCTGTAGCTACAAACAGACAATACAATGGTAGATACCATACCGGCTGTCCTAAAAGCCGAAGATTAAAATATGTACCGATAACGGTGTCTGCATTCGTAACTGCCATCAGATTAATGTTTCCATCCTTCTCCAATTCATTTTCCAAACGCTTCACAGCCTCTTCTTCCGGGCAGTTTTCAATTTTTTCATACAAAGCACGATACTCCTGCGGTCGAAACAAATAGCCCTTTTGCTGTTCCACATAAAAAAAGCGCAGCCACATTCAGCATACCAAGCAGCAATAGAAATCCCCAGGCTGCTTTTTCCCCCATACTTTATATAATTCACTCAAAAATATATTCATAAAAGTCCTCTAAATTCGGTTTCTGAGCACTGCATTCGGAATACTCCGGCATCGTATCTGCCAATACCCTGATAAAAATACGCTCCTGGTCCTTCGAAATATTTACGACTCTGTATGCGTCCGTAATTTCGGATACATGTGCCTCATCCGTTACAATCTGAAATACCCTGATATGCAATACCTCTTTCCGTACCAGTCGTATTAACCACTCCGCTGTCGGTATATGTCATACATCCGCTCAAGCCTACCACTGCTTCCCAAGATGTCTCCGACCCTTCCTGCTTACAGGAACAGAGCAGGAGCATCAGTGGGAACATACAAAACAATACTCTCCGTACTTTTTTCACAATATGTTCTCCTTCCTTACCACTTAAGCAATCCTTCTGAACCTGCATATCCGATTTAAAAAATATACAGGTTCAGAATCAGCCTTGTCATAATTGCGACACATTGCATCACAAATAATACTTTATCATATACTTTAGCGTAGCTCAGTGGCATAGTCGTATTTTCTTCATTATATCACATGGTTTAAATG
>CAZCON010000323.1:0-2393 GCA_964500085.1 uncultured Lachnospiraceae bacterium | reverse complement strand
GAATTATGAAACCGGCAAGGGCTGGCACGATGCACGCATTGTACCGTATCAGCCGGTAGTTTTAGACCCGGCAGCGATGGTATTCCACTATGGACAGGAAATGTTCGAGGGCTTAAAGGCATATCGTTCCGATGACGGCAGAGTGCTTTTGTTCCGTCCGGATATGAATGCAAAGCGTACCAACAACACCAACAAAAGACTTTGTATTCCGGAGCTTCCGGTTGAGGATTTTGTGGATGCGGTAAAGGCACTGGTGAAGATTGACGAGGCATGGGTTCCGACAAAGCCGGGTACCTCCTTATACATTCGTCCGTTTATTATTGCAACCGATCCGTTCCTTGGTGTTCGTCCGTCAGATACCTACCAGTTCATTATCATTCTTTCTCCGGTAGGTCCGTACTATCCGGAGGGGCTGGATCCGGTGAAGATTTGGATTGAGGATGACTATGTCAGAGCCGTAAAGGGCGGTATTGGTGAGGCTAAGACTGGCGGTAACTATGTGGCTTCCATGGCAGCGCAGGTAAAGGCGCATGACGAGGGATATTCGCAGGTATTATGGTTAGACGGCGTAGAGCGTAAGTACATTGAAGAAGTAGGCGCTATGAATATTTTCTTTAAGATAAATGGCACCATCGTAACCCCGATGTTAAACGGCAGCATTTTACCGGGCATCACCAGAAATTCCGTCATTGCGCTTTGCAAGGAGTGGGGACTTCCGGTGGAGGAGCGCCGTGTTTCGGCACAGGAATTGGTAGATGCTTACGACAACGGCACCTTAGAAGAGGTATTCGGCACCGGTACGGCAGCGGTTATCTCTCCGGTAGGCGCACTTCGCTTTGGTGACCGTGTGATGCAGATAAAGGACGGCTCCATTGGCGAATACAGCCAGAAGTTCTATGACACCATCACCGGCATCCAACTTGGCAGAATTGCAGATACCAGAGGTTGGGTAGTTGAAGTAAAATAAAAGTGTAAAATGTGACGGCGCATCCCAGGACGGGATGCGCCGTTGTGCTATGTATCAATAACCTCCCCGTATAACAGCTGCTTTATATCTCGTCCATCTGCCATAAATACAATGTAATGTCCGGTGCTGCTGTGTTGACAAGAACCATGGTTTCTTTACTTCCCATTTGTTCAAATGCCATTGTTGTAAATGCGGCGTAGTACTCAGAATTATCAAAAACGATGTGAAGCATATTGTCTCCTACCACCGTATAAGTCCCCGAAGAGATGGTAAAGACATCTTCGCCGGTTTGTAGTGTTACCTTGGTTTCGGAGCTAAAAATGAAATCAAAGAGGTCGCCGTATCCTTCCATGACAGACTGGTACTGTGCAGTCTGGGTGTAGAAATCATCTTTTACACCGTCAACTTCAACGCCTACAATATTCCACCAGGTTTAGAGAATAGTCGGAATGGAAGTTCTGGTTACTGTGGTAAGTGCTTCAGGAAGTCCGTTTACAGTCTCCTTCGTATCAGGCGTATTGTCTGTGCTGGCGTCTGGGATATTACAGTCCGCATCATTGTTGGTGTCCGCATCATTATTGGTGTTCGCATCATTGCTGGTGTCTGCATCATTGACTTTTGCGTCCTTATTATCCTTTGACGGTGTATCTGTTACGGTCTGTGCAGTCGGCAGTTTGGAAGAATCCTCTTCTTTTCCACAGGCTACCATCATAAATGCCATGGTGCAGATTGTTGCTGTTGCTAAAATCTTTCTTGCTAATTTTTTCATATTTTTTCCTTTCCTTAGAAACAATTAAATGTTGACAGAACGGTAGCGGATACAGAAAGTAAATGGAAAGCGTTTTGTCAAACCTTCGCATTTGACGGTAGGGAGGAAGTATGCGCCGGTTGGCTGGTTTTGTCTATCAGGGGAATGTCGCAATAGCTTAGCGCCGTTTTCAGCTTGTCGTCTTCAATCGGCAACAGTCCGAAATAGGTCGCCTTCAGCCGGAAGGATAACAGTGCGAAATCCAAATCCGAAAACCAAACCAGCTTCCCCTTCGGGTTACGCTCTCTTGCCGCCATTGCCGTTTCGGTACTGAGTGCACCGGTCTGTGCAATAAACATAACCGTATCAGGACAGTCGCTTACCTTTGCAATAAAATCGAAAATATTGTAAAAGGTCTCCGTTGGAACATGACAAAGCCTTGCTAACTGCCTTGTAATGGAGCTGCCGCTTTCCGGATTATCACAACAAAGCGCAACCGTCATAGATATCCTCCTTTCCTTCATCAAACTACCACTGTCTTTGCTTCCTTTTCTTTATACTTTATTTTTTTGAAAAAAACGTCTTTGGTGTGAAATGTCGTTTTGGGAGAGTGAAACGCAGTTTTTGGAGATTGAAAAAGAAATAAAGTAGAATAAGAAAGAACAGTAAGGTTTGAGG
>CAZCON010000322.1:0-2396 GCA_964500085.1 uncultured Lachnospiraceae bacterium | reverse complement strand
GGCTATACGAGTGCACAGGGAGCAGACTTTGTGCGGGACGCTGTTTCTGCATCCATAAACCGCAGATTTGGCACGAACTTTACTAAGGATAATTTGTATATGACGGTGGGAGCGGCGGCAGCTCTCAGCATTGTATTTAAGGCTCTTACGGTACCGGAAGACGAATTTATTGTGTTTGCGCCGTTTTTCCCGGAATACCGTTGTTTTATTGAAAAGGGTGCGGGGGCAAAGTGCGTCGTTGTACCGGCAGATACAAAAAACTTCCAGATAAATTTTGAGGAGTTTGAGAGACGGCTGAATAAAAAGACAAAGGGCGTTATCATCAATTCTCCCAATAATCCGTCCGGTGCAGTATATTCTGAGGAAACGATCTGCCGTCTGGCAAAGCTTCTTTCCGAAAAGGAAAAGGAGTACGGACATGCCATTTATCTGATTTCGGATGAACCGTATCGGGAAATTGCATATGATGGAGTAGAAATTCCATATGTAACGAAGTATTATAAAAATACTTTTGTGTGTTACTCTTACAGTAAATCTTTATCGCTTCCGGGGGAGCGTATTGGCTATATTGTGGTGCCGTCAGAGATGGAGGACTGGCAGGATGCTTATGCGGCTGTGTGCGGAGCAGGCAGAATACTTGGTTACGTCAATGCTCCGGGGCTGTTTCAGCGTGTAGCAGCAAAATGTGCCGGAGAGACCTCTGATATCTCAGTTTATCGGAAAAACCGCGATTTGCTTTATGAGGGAATGACCTCCTTTGGTTATTCTGTGGTGAAGCCGCAGGGTGCGTTTTATTTGTTTCCACAGGCTTTGGAATCGGATGAGAGGGCATTTTGTGAAAGGGCAAAAAAGTATGATTTGCTGCTGGTGCCGGGTACAGATTTCGGATGTCCGGGCTTCCTTCGTATTTCCTACTGTGTGACTACAGATCAGGTAGAACGTGCGCTTCCGCTGTTCGAAAAGCTGGCAAAGGAATACGGCAGAAAGTAATATGGGTATGACCAGAAAGGGGAAAGAGGGATTGATGGGTGAGAATACAGCGTTTTACAGACTGCTGCGGGTAATTACAAAGCCAAGGGTTTATATTCAGATGCACAATTATCCGGATCAGGATGCGATTGCAAGTGCATTTGGTTTGCAGGAGCTTTTGCGGCAGCAGGGTATTACAGCCGTGCTCTGTTATCAGGGGGCAATTGATAAAATCAACACCGCTACCATGGTAGAGGCATTACAGATAGAATTGTATGATGTGGATGAACTGTCATTTCAGCCGGAGGATGAAATTATTCTTGTGGACGGGCAGAAGGGAAATATCAATTTGGAGGAGCTGCTGCCTCTGGAGATTGCCTGCATTGATCATCATCCGAAGCAGGATACGGACAGCTATCGTTTTTACGATATCCGCAAGGTGGGAGCCTGCGCTTCCATAATTGCTGAGTATTTTGTGGAAAATGCGCTTCCGGTCAACGAACGGGTGGCAACGGCACTTGTGTATGGCATTAAAATGGATACAGCGAATCTGATGCGTCAGACGACGACACTGGATATAGATATGTTTTGTTATATGTATAAAAGGGCAGATATGGAAAAGCTTCGCCTGTTTGAAGGAAACACCTTGCAGCTACGGGACCTGGATGCATATCGACAGGCGTTGAATCATCTTGTAGTGCGCGGAAATAATATCGGCTTTGCCAATGTGGGGGCAGATTGTACGGAGGCAATGATGGGAACTCTTTCAGACTTTGTAATGTCTTTGGAGGAGGTACGGCTTTCCGTAGTGTATTCGTACCGCGCCGGAGGGTTAAAAATATCGCTTCGCAGTGAGACACAGGATTTGAATGCCGGAGGAATTATTCGCCGTGCACTGACTGGAATTCAGGGAGGCGGTGGAGGCCATGCAAGCATGGCAGCGGGCTTTGTACCGGAGCTCACACCGAGACAGGCGATGGAGCTGGAGGATATTCTTACAGAGCGGATTACCGCTCTTGTGGCAGAATATGATGAAAAGAGAACAAGCGGGGAATGATGCCCGCATGGAAGGAGAAGAACAATGGATTTAGTAACAGTAAGAGAATTGTATCGCGAGCGCGATGCGTATTTAGGAAAGAAGGTCAGCGTAGGCGGCTGGGTAAGAAGCGTCAGGGATTCCAAGGCGTTTGGCTTTATCGTACTAAATGACGGTACCTTTTTTGAAACACTGCAAATTGTATATCATGATACAATGGCTAATTTTGCTGAGGTATCCAGACTCAATGTGGGGTCTGCGATTCTGGTAACAGGTGAGCTGGTGGCCACACCGGATGCGAAGCAGCCGTTTGAAATTCAGGCAGAAGAGGTTGTTGTAGAGGGGGCATCCACACCGGATTATCCGCTTCAGAAAAAGCGTCATACCTTAG
>CAZCON010000321.1:0-2402 GCA_964500085.1 uncultured Lachnospiraceae bacterium | reverse complement strand
ATGTAGTGCTTAGTCTGGACGGCAGAAAAGAGGTGCATGATCGTCTGCGGAAAAACTATGAGGGAAAGGGCAGTTATGATACGATTGTACCGAAGTTCCAGAAATTTGTGGAAAGCCGTGGAGGAAAAAATTATTACATTCGTGGTACGTTTACCCATAACAACGTGGACTTTACCAATGACCTGTTCCATATGGCAGACCTCGGTTTTACCGAGCTGAGTATGGAGCCGGTGGTTTGTGCGCCGACAGATCCGTATGCGCTGACCGAGGAGGATTTACCAAAGCTGTTTGAACAGTATGAGCTTCTTGCGAAGGAAATGATAAAGAGAGAAAAAGAAGGAAGAGGCTTTACCTTCTACCACTATATGATAGATTTGTCCCACGGACCTTGTATTTATAAGCGTCTTTCCGGTTGCGGTTCGGGAACGGAGTATCTGGCAGTAACGCCTTGGGGGGATTTGTATCCGTGTCATCAGTTTGTAGGAGATGAAGCCTACCTGATGGGAAATGTGTGGGACGGCGTTACCAATACCGTCATGCAGGATAAGTTCCGGAGCTGTAATGTTTATTCCAGACCGGAATGTAAGGACTGCTGGGCAAAGCTTTACTGCTCCGGCGGCTGTGCAGCCAATGCATACCATGCGACCGGCGATATTTCCGGCGTGTATGAATATGGTTGTAAGCTGTTTCGAAAGCGTATGGAATGTGCAATTATGATAAAGGAGGCAGAAACAGAGCTGTAAAACCAGTCATAAAGAAAAGCTACGGTGATACTGAAAGGTAAAACCGTAGCTTTTTTGTTTTCATAAATCATTTTTGTGTAAATATATTTTCTTCCGCAGACTTTGCATTCTTTTCTTTTTTCCTGCGTCGCAGTTTGCCTGCGGTCTGTGACGATGCGGTCTGCAAATTTTCCTCCTGTACGGTTTTGGCAAAGGAGGTTTCTTCCGGAGCCGGTGCTTTAAAGGCTTTTGTATAAACCTCCGGTGTGCCAGAGAGTGAATTGGCAGCAGGAGTGCAATAGTGCAGTTCTCCAGCTGCTTCGTCTATGGCGGTAAGGTCGATATAGTTGGTATGCTCTGCAGGAAGTCCCTTTTTCTTTAGCCGGTAGTGGATAAAGCAACGGAACAGGTAACTAATTACGGCAAAGGTCGGAACGCCGAGAAACATTCCCATGAAACCGAAAAAACCGCCGCCGATGGTAATGGAAACTACGACCATCAATGCGGAGATACCAGTGGAGTCACCAAGAATTTTTGGCCCCAGGATATTTCCGTCAAACTGCTGTAAGCAAATGATGAAGATGACAAAGATAATGGTTGGTTTCAGATTGGTCGGGTCTGCCAGAAGAATCAGGATGGCAGACGGAATGGCACCGATGAACGGACCGAAAAACGGAATGATATTAGTGACACCTACGATTACACTGACAAGCAGAGTGTAGGGCATATCAAAAATGCTCAGACCGATAAAGCACATCATTCCGATAATCAGAGAATCCAGAAGCTTTCCTGAGATAAAGCCGCTGAAAATCCGGTTGCTTTTGGAAGCCAGCTGAAGTACGGTGTTGGCGGTTTTTGGTCTGAACAGAACATAGGCAAACCGTTTTGCCTTGGCGGTATATTTACGCTTGCTGGATAAGATATAAACGGTAACAATCAGACCGACAACGACATCCAGAAGTACATTGAAAATACCGATAATGCGGAACGTAATGCCGGAAAGCAGGTTGGAGATGCTGGCAAGCAGAGAGGTGCCGACCCAGTTTTCCAGAGAGTCCAGCATTTTATCCAACAGAGAGGAAAGTGAATCGTAAAGCTGCGGGTTTTCCTTTAAAAGCTCCAGCTCGGAAAACCATCTCATAATGGTAGTGACATATCCTTCAAAGTTAGACATGAAGTTGGAAAGGTTTTGGTACAGCTCCGGTAAAATCAGGGAAATGATAAAGTATACAAAAAAGAGAAAGATTGCCATGGAGAAAAAAATGGAAAATCCAAGCGCAAGCTTTTCAACATGGTTTGCGATAGGCTTTATGTGTAGAAAAAGTCTTGTAAAAAGCCTGTCCAAAAAATTGACAATCGGATTGATCAGGTAGGCAATGATGGCACCGATGATAACCGGAAGCAGAGTATCGCCAAGCTCCTTTAAAAAGGCAACAAAATCCTTATATCGGAACAACAGGAAAAAGATAAGCAGACAAATAGTAACTGTACAAATGGTGGTAACAGCCCACCTCCAGTAATTGGAATATTTTTCTTTCATAGGAGACCTCCCCAGATAAAATCCTTCTTATTTAGTATAGCACGAACCGAAGTGTTTCGCAAGCGGACGGAGACGGCATTCGGAAATTTTGTCGGAATTGCCACGGAAAAGTAATATGCTGCTGAAACACTAGATATAGT
>CAZCON010000320.1:0-2412 GCA_964500085.1 uncultured Lachnospiraceae bacterium | reverse complement strand
ATATATGGGAAAGAGGCTTTTGGGGACTCCTTCTGCTTTTGCCACTTTGCCTTTTCCCAGTGATGCCGGCACGGTTTGAAGCTGCATTTTTAGATGTAGGGCAGGGAGACGGGATTGTTTTGCGTGAACGGGGCGGCGCGGTGCTGTTAGTGGACGGTGGCAGCACCAGTGTGCAGGAGGTTGGGAAAAAGAGGATTCTTCCCTATTTGAAGGCTGGCGGTATCCGGGTGATTGATTGTGTGCTTGTTAGTCACACGGACAGCGACCATATCAGCGGGATAAAGGAAATACTGGAAGCAATGCCGAGAGGCTCCGCTTATCGGGAAAGTGCAGCCGGGTATAATGGAACTCCTGTGGTAAGGAGTCTTGTGCTGCCGCTAATGAATGAATTGGAGGAGGCGTATCTTAACCTGATAGAGCTTGCAGAGGAAAAAAATGTGAATGTGTATTATTTGGCAGCAGGTAATCGGCTGAGGGTAGGAAAGGATATTGTACTTTCCTGCCTTGCGCCACAGGAGAATGTTACCTATGCGGATAAAAACGCAGCATCGATGGTACTGCATGTTTCATATCGGGAGTTTGATTTACTACTGACCGGAGATATGGATGCAGAGGGAGAAAGGAGATTGTTGGAGGAGGGCTGTTTGGATGAACTTTCCATAGAAGTGTTAAAGGTGGCTCATCATGGCTCCCATACGGCATCGTCAGAGGCTTTCATTGATGCGCTGCAGCCTTTGGTTTCAGTCATATCCTGCGGAGTGGATAACCGGTATGGACATCCGCACAGGGAGACTGTAAAAACGCTTCTTGCAGCGGAGAGCCTGCTGTTTCGGACGGATGAGGACGGCTGTGTGACAGTGAGGGCCGGGAGCAGGATAAGGGTAGAGAAATATAAGGAAGAGGGGATTTCTTTCCGGAAAAGGAAATAGGCGGGTATGCAGTACAGGTGAAAACAGTCGGAGGAAAAAACAAAAAAATGCTTGCCATTTCTCCTACTTTCATGTACAATAGATGGGTACGTTGGAAATGGTGTTTCGTTTACGATGTGCTACGTTAAAGGAGTGCCTATGAAGGGAATTAAGGAGCATATCAAAACCGGGCAGTATGCAGCTGTGTATTTGTTGTACGGAACAGAGACCTATCTGCGTCGGCTCTATACCTCTAAGCTGAAGACAGGTGCGCTGGCTGGCGGAGATGAGATGAATTTATCCGTGTTTTCCGGCAGAGATATTGACTGGAGCGAGGTTCGAAACTTGGCAGAGACAATGCCTTTTTTTGCGGAGCACCGTGTGATTGTTCTGGAGAATACCGGCGCATTTAAAAATTCATGTGATTTTGCAGAGGAGATACCGAAGCTTTCCTCCAGTGCGGTACTGATTTTTAACGAAACCGAAGTGGATAAGCGGAGCCGGATGTTTAAGGCGGTAAAGGAGCATGGCTACGTCTGCGAGATGAACGGTCTTAGCGAGAGTGACCTGAGTATTTGGGTGGCTCAGCTTTTAAACAAGGATGGCAAGAAAATCAGCAAGGATGACTTGCGGAGTTTTCTGGAGCGTGTCGGTACTGACATGGAGAATGTAGAGAATGAAGTTGAAAAGCTGGTATGCTATATCGGCGAACGGGAAGTTGTTACAAAGGAGGACATTCTGGCGGTAACGGTGGAGCAGATTTCCGGAAAAATCTTTGCTATGACGGACGCTCTCGGTGCCAGAAATAAAAAGCTTGCCATTGAGCTGTATCACGACCTGCTTTCCGTGCGGGAAAAACCGATGACAGTGCTTTATCTGATGGTGCGCCAGTGCAATATGATATTGCAGGCGGCGGAGATGAGCAGACAGGGACTTGACCGTGCTTCCATTGCATCCAAAGCCGGAATGCCGCCATTTGCAGTGGGAAAATGCCTTTCCCAGGCGAAGAATTTTACAAAGGAACAGCTCTTACATCTGGTCACCTATGGAACAGAGCTTGAGGAGCAGATCAAAACAGGGCGTATGGATGAACGCATTGCAGTGGAGTTGTTTTTACTTACTGCCATTGGCGTATAAATACGGGGACAACAGCGCAAGCTGTTACCATATAGTATACGGAGACGTATCGAAGAGGCCGTAACGAGACTGACTCGAAATCAGTTTGCCTGCAAGGGCACGAGGGTTCGAATCCCTCCGTCTCCGCTAGGAACGATTAGACTCTAATCCGCTTGGATTGGGGTCTTTTTGTTTAGGACATCGTCGCCAAAAGGCTTGAGGTGCTAAAGAGGAGTCGGAAAAACAGTGGTTTGGGTACCGGAATCAGAATGGTCCGGTTTGGGCAAGTATGGTCCATTAGGGGCAACATTTTGAAAGAAAGGTGACGCTTTTTGGACACCTGAGGACACTTGGAAATGAATGTTGTGATACCATTGATGGATAAAGT
>CAZCON010000319.1:0-2417 GCA_964500085.1 uncultured Lachnospiraceae bacterium | reverse complement strand
CCTTTACAGATTGTCAAACACTATGGTAAACGGGCCGTCGTTTAGAAGCTCCACCTTCATATCTGCCCCAAACTCTCCCGTCTGCACCGGATAGCCCGCAGCTTTACAGCTTTCGATAATATACTCGTAAAGCTCCGTCGCCAGTGCCGGTGCCCCCGCGTTAATAAAGGATGGGCGGTTTCCCTTACGGCAATCCGCATATAAGGTAAACTGGGAGATCAGCAGAAGCTCGCCGTTTACATCCTTTAAGGAAAGGTTCGTTTTCCCGTCCGCGTCCTCAAAAATACGAAGTCCCAGAAGCTTTTTTACATACCTATCCGCTATCTCCTTCGTGTCCTCTGCGCCTACACCGATGAGCACCATAACTCCCTTCCCAATGGAGCCAATACAGGTTCCGTCCACCGTTACACTTGCTTTTGTCACTCTCTGAATTACAAACTTCATCCTAACAGTCCTTTCAATCTACACCCGCAGAAGCGGAATTTGTAACTATTTGTAAATTATATGATTCTACAAAAATAGAATTCTTTGTGTCGCTTTTCGCACACTCTCTACATTGCAAGGCTCTCTTATACTCTTTTACCATACCCGCAACGGTTTCTTACAGGCAAAGCCTGCCAATGATCTGCACCACAAATGCTGCCAGCCATGCCACAACGCACTGCCAGATGACCACTCCTGCTGCCCATTTTGTCCCAAGCTCGCGTTTAATTGCTGCCACCGCCGCTACGCACGGGGAATACAACAGACTAAATACTAACAAAGATACAGCGCTCAAAGATGTCATCACACTTGCCACACTGCCCGCGAAAAGAATTTCCAGCGTGGAAACAACACTTTCCTTCGCCATAAGACCGCTAATCAGCGCCGTTCCGATTCTCCAGTCTCCCAGTCCGATAGGACGCAGCAATGGCACGAACAAACCGGAAAGTGCAGCTAAAATACTATCCTCGGAAGACACTACCATATTCAGATGTATGTCAAAGCTCTGTAAGAACCAGATAACAACCGTAGCTATCAAAATCACCGAAAATGCTCTTTGTAGAAAATCCTTTGCTTTTTCCCACAAAAGCCGAATCACATTTCCGGCACTCGGCAGACGGTAATTCGGAAGCTCCATAACAAAAGGAACCGCCTCCCCGCGAAAGAGCACCCGTTTATATAAAAATGCAATCAAAACCCCGATTATAATCCCCAATATGTACAGCGCCGCCATAACAAAGCCGCCCCTTTTCGGAAAAAAGGCATCCACAAAAAAGCCATAGATAGGAAGCTTTGCCGTGCAGCTCATAAACGGTGTCAACAAAATCGTCATCTTACGGTCCCGCTCACTCGGCAGGGTTCTTGTCGCCATAACCGCCGGAACCGTACACCCAAAGCCGATTAGCATCGGCACAATGCTCCGCCCTGACAAGCCGATTTTCCGAAGCAGCTTATCCATCACAAACGCCACTCTTGCAATATAGCCGCTATCCTCTAACAGAGACAGGAAAAAGAACAGTGTCACAATAATCGGAAGAAAGCTGATTACGCTTCCCACGCCGACAAAAATGCCGTCTACAATCAGACTTTGCAGCACCTCATTTACGCCCATTTCAGCCATTCCGGCAGCAGCCTGTCCCGTCAGGAAATTCACCATGCTCTCCAAAAGCCCCTGAAGCCAAGCGCCAATCACATTAAAGGTCAGATAAAACACAGCAACCATAATCAAAAGAAAGATAGGAATCGCCGTATACTTTCCGGTCAGCAACCGGTCGATTTTCCGGCTACGCGCATGTTCCCTGCTTTCCTTTGGCTTTGTTACCGCCTGTCCGCAAACTCTTTCTATAAAATCATAGCGCATGTCTGCAATTGCCGCACAGCTGTCCAGTCCCCGCTCCGTCTCCAGCTGAATCACAATATGCTCCAGCATCTCTTTTTCATTTTTATCCAGCGTAAGCGCCTGTAAAACCAGCGCATCCCGCTCCATCAGCTTGCTTGCTGCAAAACGCACCGGAATATCCGCAGCCTTTGCATGGTCTTCAATTAAGTGCTGAATTGCATGCAAACATCTGTGTACCGCTCCTTTTTTGTACCCTTCCGCACAGAAATCCTGTTTTAACGGGCGTTCCTGATAATATGCCACATGCACCGCATGCCGAATCAGTTCGTCCACACCCTGATTTTTTGCCGCAGAAATCGGAATCACCGGTACGCCAAGCAAATGCTCCATTGCATTTACATCAATATAGCCGCCGTTGCCGCGCACCTCATCCATCATATTTAACGCAACCACCATCGGGAGATTCATTTCCAAAAGCTGCATGGTAAGATACAGATTTCTTTCAATATTGGTCGCGTCGACAATGTTGATAATTGCCGCCGGTTTCTCATTCAACACATAGTTTCTGGATACCACTTCTTCACTGCTGTAGGGA
>CAZCON010000318.1:0-2422 GCA_964500085.1 uncultured Lachnospiraceae bacterium | reverse complement strand
GCCTCGGTCACACCGTGGAACGCACCTGCCATAAACGGATTATCATCCGGTGCATTGCAAAAAATCACAAGCTTTGCACAGCCAAGGGAGTCTCTCTCCTTTGTTGCCTCCGCAGTCTTTACTACGATTTCACCCATCAGACGCACTGCATCCATGTTAATACCGGTACGGGTCGAACCGACATTTACGGAGGAGCAGACGCGCTCCGTTTCTGCCAGCGCCTGCGGAATGGACTCAATTAGCAGCCGGTCTGAGGCTGTCATTCCCTTACTTACCAACGCCGAGTAGCCGCCGATAAAGTTTACGCCTACGGTCTTTGCCGCACGATCCAGCGTCTTTGCAATTGCCACATAATCCTCCGGCTTTTTACAGGCGTTTGCACCTACAAGCGCAATGGGCGTAACAGAAATCCGCTTATTCACAATCGGAATTCCAAATTCCTTGCCGAGACGTTCTCCGGTCGCCACCAAATCCTTCGCCATCGTAGTTATTTTATCATAAACCTTTCGATTTAATTCCTCCAAGCTGCTGTCTGCACAATCTAAAAGACTGATTCCCATAGTAATGGTACGCACATCCAGATTTTCCTTTTCAATCATCTGATTGGTTTCTATCACTTCATGAATATTAATCATGTTTTATTTCTCTCCTTCCTTTTCCGGTACTGCACGACAGAATGCGCTGTGCTTTCCGTGCCCCTTCGCAGTAGCCTTAGATACGGTGCATCATATCAAAAATATCCTCGTGCTGTGCCTTAATAATAACACCGATTTCCTTTCCGATTGCGTCTAACTCCTCTGCAATCTGCTGAAATTCCTTAGACGACTGATTGGCATCCACAATCATCATCATATTAAAGTAATCCTGCACAATGGTCTGGGAAATATCCAGAATATTTACACCATTTTCTGCAAGATAAGTACATACCTTTGCGATAATCCCCACTCGATCCCTTCCTACTACTGTAATAATTGTCTTCTTCATTTTCATTTCCTCCTGCTATTTTCCGCTTACGCGAACATTTTAATTTTGATTTCCCCAACCTCTACCGCTCTGGAAGGCATATCCCGGCTTGCTACAAACAATTCCGGCATCGGAAGCCCCTGCTTCTTTGCAGCAGCCTGCAATTCTATCCGGACGGTCTCATAGGCCAGCTCCGGCAGATTGTTTTCCTTACTCAGATGCGCCAGTATAACATACTGCAGTTCCGGATGCAGTACCCTGCACACCAGCTCTGCCGCCATGTCATTGGACAAATGTCCCCGTTCCCCCAGAATACGCTGCTTTAAATAATAAGGGTATGCCCCTACCATTAACATATTTACATCATGATTGGATTCCAGATACAAAATCTGCGCTTTCGAAATTGCTGAAACAATGCTTTCATCATACACGCCAAGATCCGTCACCAGTGCTGCCCTGCAGCCGTCTGCCTCAAAGGTGTAGCACACAGGATTCGCCGCATCATGGGAAACCGAATGTGCCGTAACCGCCAGACCGTCAAACCACAGCCGTTCTCCGGGCACCACCTCGTGCAGCAGCTCCGGCGGAAGCTTTCCGAGGTTTGTACGCCCCTTTAACATTCCGCAAAACGTCTCTGCCGTTGCATACAGCGGAAGCCCGTACCGTCTTGCCAGTACACCGATTCCCTGAATGTGATCCGAATGCTCATGCGTAACCAGAATACCGCTCAGCTCCTCCGGTGCCACACCAATGGAATCAAGTCCCTCTTCTATCTTTTTACCACTAATTCCCGCATCCACCAGCAGGTGCTTTCCTCCATGCCCTACATAGACACAGTTTCCGCTGCTTCCGCTGGCAATCGCACATACTCTCAACGTAAAACCCTCTTTCTCTCACCGCATTTTCTGCGACATTACTCTTTCCAATATAACTCAATCCGGTCTCCTTCTGCAAGAGGCTGCATGAAATTTGTTGAAATTCCATTCACGCGCACCACAGCTTCCCGCCCTCCTGCTTCCGAAAGACGGAACGGAAACACATCCAGTACATCCACTAGCAGGTAGGAGCTTTTTCCCTTTAATACCTTCGGCTGACTATTGACAAGCACAACCAGCTCCTTTGTCTCAGGGGGCTGTTGTCCCCGGTCTGCCTCCTTTTCCTGCGCCGCTGCCTCGTTTTTGCAAGGTGCCTCCACACTCTGCAACGGTTCTGCCGGACTCTTCTCCGGCGCGCCCTCCTCCGGTTCGCCAAAGTTTCTTTCTCCTGCATGGGCGGTCTCCGGAATATGCTCCATATCGTAGGTTTTTTCCTCCAGATCAACCTGAATGGCAAAATTTTCGTAAATTCTTTCCTCCGGTCCTGCCGGTACATGATTTACATATACCCTGCCCTGCGGTACAATGTCAAGAAACGCAAGTGCCTGTTCCACCGTATAATATTCCATAGAGGAAATCACATC
>CAZCON010000317.1:0-2433 GCA_964500085.1 uncultured Lachnospiraceae bacterium | reverse complement strand
GATTAAGGCAAGCGTACCAAACACGATTAAGGTAATGCCAATGCCAACCGGCACCCCGCCTTCCACTGTCGCTTTTACCATAAAAATAATTCCAAATACAAAGGCTGCGATATCCACCGCCCAGCCAAGCAGACACAGCAGCAGATATAAACCGCCGGAATGCTTCTTAACTGCTTTTTCCTGTACCACACTAATCTTATGTTCCATCATCATACTCCTCCGTTTCATGGTGATATCTTTTTGATATCATCATAATAACATGATAATCTGAAACTGTCAAGCTTTTTTCCGATTTCTTCTTACCCTTCCTTCTCCTCCAGCCTTTCTCCATTCAGCGCCGCCTGTATCAGCTTATCCCCATAATAGCATAGCTTGAGTGAGAAAAATGGGGCATTTTCTGCCAAAAGGCGCAGAAAAATCCTGTCGCCTTCCCATAGCTTCAGCTCTGAAATACGCTCTTTTTTTACCCATTCCAGCTCTCCCTCACTGCACTCGGCAAGCTCCTTCTCCTCTACCGCAGCAGTAAACAGACACATATACTCCCAGTCGTCCCAACACGATATATTTTCCAGCTTTTCCGTTTTCCCACCGGTGCCCTTTTCAAGCAGCTCCTGTGCAAATGCTTCTGCCAGTTTCCCGGTTTCCGGCTTTTTGAAACAAAAGGTAACAATTCCGCGAAAGTGAAGCTTTTGTAAGGCAAGCCCGGTTTCCTCCATGGCTTCCCTTAAAATACACTCCTCCGGGCTTTCTCCTTCTTCAAAATGACCACCGATTCCAATCCATTTATCCTTGTTCACATCATTTTCCTTTTTTACTCTGTGGAGCATCAAATATGCGTCCTCTCGCTCGACATAGCAAAGCGTGGTAAATTGCGGTGTCCTGTTTTCTTTCGCCATTTTCTCTTTCCTTTCCGTATTTTTGTCTATCTATTCAAAAGCAACGCTTTTCTTTCATTTCAAGTATATCATTTCCCATAAAAAAAGTACAGAATAAGCGTTCCGCCCATTCTGTACCTTTTTCCAAGATTTACCTGCTATTTTACTTTAAAACAACCTTTTTGTAATTCTTCTTACCGCGGCGTACAATCATCCCCTCGCCAAAATCCTCTACGGTAAACTCCTTCCTAATATCCGTAATTTTTTCCTCGTTGACCGTCACGCCACCCTGCTCGATGGCACGTCTTGCCTCAGAGCGGCTCGGATTCAGGCCTGCCTTTACAAGTACGCCAATTAAATCAATCTTACCTTCGCTAAAGTCCTCTGCGGCCAGCTCTGCCGTCGGCATATTTTCCAGGCTGCCACTGCCTGCAAACAGTGCTCTTGCACTCTCCTTTGCTTTTTCGGCTTCCTCCTCACCATGAACAAGCTTTGTCAGCTCATAGGCAAGAATTTCCTTCGCCGTATTCAGCTGACTGCCCTCCCAGCTTTCCATTTTCGCAATTTCCTCAAGCGGAAGGAAGGTCAGCATTTTAATACACTTTAATACGTCGGCATCTGCTACATTTCTCCAATACTGGTAAAACTCAAACGGAGAGGTTTTCTCTGCATCAAGCCATACGGCACCCTTTTGTGTCTTTCCCATCTTCTTTCCCTCAGAATTAAGAAGCAGGGTAATGGTCATCGCATATGCGTCCTTACCAAGCTTTCTGCGAATCAGCTCTGTACCGCCCAGCATATTAGACCACTGGTCATCACCGCCAAACTGCATATTACAGCCATATTTCTGGTACAGTGCAAGAAAATCATAGCTTTGCATAATCATGTAGTTAAATTCAAGGAAGCTGAGTCCCTTTTCCATACGCTGCTTATAGCATTCTGCGGTCAGCATGCGGTTGACGGAAAAGTGCGGACCGATATCACGCAGCATTTCCACATAGTTCAAATCAAGCAGCCAGTCTGCATTGTTTACAAGGAGTGCCTTTCCCTCCGAAAAATCTACAAAGCGGCTCATCTGCTTTTTAAAACATTCGACATTGTGATTAATAGTTTCCTTGGTCATCATCTGGCGCATATCGGTTCTGCCGGAGGGGTCGCCGATCATCGCCGTGCCGCCGCCAATTAAAGCAATCGGCTTATTGCCTGCCATCTGCAAACGCTTCATCAGACAAAGCGCCATAAAGTGTCCGACATGCAGACTGTCTGCGGTCGGGTCGAAGCCGATGTAAAAGGTAGCCTTTCCGTTGTTAATCAGCTCCTTAATTTCCTCCTCATCGGTCAACTGTGCCAGTAAACCTCTTGCCTTAAGCTCGTCATAAATTGTCATTGCATTTCTCTCCTTTTCTGAAATTTCCTCTTTGCGTGCAGGCTCCGCGCTTCGCGCTCCCCCACGCACTTCGTGTCCTTCGGACACTCAGTCGTGGGCGCGTTCGCATAATCAGCTTCCTCTTTGCGTGCAGGCTCCGCGCTTCGCGCTCCCCCACGCACTTCGTGTCCT
>CAZCON010000316.1:0-2434 GCA_964500085.1 uncultured Lachnospiraceae bacterium | reverse complement strand
CTATTATACACGCCATCTATGAAATGTCAATAGTATTTTCTATCTCCTTTGCTTTTTCGTAGAACATTTTTCAAACAATCTGTTTTCTTCGTATTCCCGAAATATACAGAAAATTCTGCCGTATCGTTGATTTTATTGCAAAACTATGATAGACTATAGTTATGATATTATGCTCGTCGTGAAACAAAGGGGGATTTTTATGGAGACCAAAAACAATACCGCAAAATCCGTCCTCACCACAGTGATGACGCTCGCCGTTTTTCTAAGCATCGCAGGCATTTGTCTTATATTCTGTCAGTTTTTCAGAGACGGGGGGGCTTTTCCGTTTCTGCCGTGCCTGACCGCCGGTGTTACCATCCTTCTTGCCTCTGTAGCCATCCGCTTCGTAAAGCAGGCCTCTGCTTCTTCCATGCACAATGCGCTTACCCTATTTTCTTCCAATGACAATGCGCTGTCTGCCGAAGCCATTACTTCTGTTTCAGATACATTAGAGCTTACAAAAAAAGAAATTACGGACACCTACCATGCCGTTAAAGGCGTTCAGCTTTCCTTGGATGAAATTACTAAGCTTTCTGCCTCTGCCGACCGTATGTTATCCTCGCAAAGCCGGTCTGTTTCCGATTTACAGACACAGTTGGAGCATACGGTTCAAAGAACTAATGCCGTTGTTTCAAATGTGGAAGGTGCGGCAGCGCTGCTTGACGCCGGCACGGAGCTTGCCAAAAAGCTTGAACAGACCGCTGGCGCTGCCTTGTCCTCCGGGGAAATCATGAAACAGTCTGCCGCTGCACTTCAGAAAAAAACAGACGAGGTTCGCAGCATTACCAACATCATCCTGAAGATTTCCAATCAGACCAACCTGCTTGCGTTAAACGCTTCCATTGAAGCCGCAAGGGCAGGGGAAGCCGGAAAGGGCTTCGCAGTGGTAGCGGAGCAGATTCGCCTTTTGTCCGAGCAGACAAAGAGCGCTACAGGCAGCATCACTTCCATTCTGGATACTCTGATACAGCAGACGCAGGAGGTTTCCTGCCAGATTGACCATACCACAGCTGCAACGGAAGCCCAAAGTAACTTCATTCAGGAAACCGCCGAGCAATTTACCGGCATCCGTTCCATTCTCCATACAGTGGAAACCGATGTTGCCAAAATCCAAAAGCAAATTTCCAGAGTTTCCGATGACAGTCTTAAGCTTACCGATTCTACCGGCAAGCTGGATGCAGCCTTTGAAGAGACCAGTCGCAGTGCCTCGGAGGCTTTTCTTCATGGCCGCGAACAGCTTTCCTCCTATGCCCGACTGGCAGGGCAAATTGAAGCGATACAGGATTCCCTTACACGACTTGCGAACACAATCAGGGGATAACCACAAAACAAAGCCAATGACCCTTTAACGCACGGATTCTATAAAAAAAGGAGCGCTGTATTCAATACAGCTGCTCCATTCTTTTATCTGTTTTACCGGATTCGTTCTGGAAATCCGACTTTTTTTTGTACCTTGCGAAGCGTCTTGGTTGCCACATAGTTTGCACGCTCCGCATTGTTTTTGATGATACCGTCGATGTATGCCTTATCTTTAGAAAGGGAAGCCACACGCTCCTGCAACGGCTTTAATAAATCCACCACGGACTCGCCCACAGCAAGCTTGAATTCACCGTAGCCTCTGCCTGCAAATTCCTTTTCTACTTCTTCTACGGACTTGCCGGTTGTTGCACGGTAAATATCAATCAGATTACGGATACCGGGCTTTTCCTCAGCATAGCGTACCTCACTGTCAGAGTCGGTCACTGCCCGCTTAAACTTACGGATAACCGTGTCCGGGTCATCTGACAGATAAATGCTGGCATTCGGATTTTCATCAGACTTAGACATTTTCTTTGTCGGCTCCTGCAGGCTCATAATCTTTGCACCCACCTTACCAAGGTAAGCTTCCGGAATTTTAAACACATCCCCGTAAATGCCGTTGAAACGCTGTGCAATATCCCTTGTCAGCTCCAAATGCTGCATCTGGTCAATTCCAACCGGAACCACATCCGTCTGAAACAGCAGAATATCTGCCGCCATCAGCACCGGATAGGTAAAAAGTCCCGCATTGATATTATCCGCATGCTTCGCAGACTTATCCTTAAACTGGGTCATGCGCTGAAGCTCGCCCATATAAGTATAACAATTTAAAATCCATGCAAGCTCGGCATGACCGGATACATGGGACTGATAGTAAATGCAGTTTTTTTCCGGGTCAAGCCCCGCAGCAATATAAAGGGTCAGAAGCGCTCTGGCACGCTGTCTAAGCTCTGCCGGATTCTGCCGTACTGTAATGGAATGCTCATCCACCACGCAGTAATAGCATTCATAATCTTCATTTAAAGTAACCCAGTTTTTTAACGCTCCCAGGTAATTTCCCAAGGTCAAATTACCGGTTGCCTGCATACCACTGAAC
>CAZCON010000315.1:0-2439 GCA_964500085.1 uncultured Lachnospiraceae bacterium | reverse complement strand
GAGGCTGCGTATGTGATGGATACGCCGGGCTTTTCCACGCTCTATTTAAATGAAATTGAGCCAAAGGAGCTGTGGGAGTATTTTCCGGAAATGAGGGAACCGGAAAAGAAATGCCGTTTTATCGGCTGCCGTCACAGGGGAGAGCCGGATTGCGGCGTAAAAGAAGCGCTTGCAGACGGCAGGATAAAGCCGCAACGCTATGAAAGCTACTGCAGATTATATACAGAGCTTGACAGTGTAAAACGGTATTAAATTTACACAGAGGTGTAGGTACAGGAAGGAAAAGAGATATGTTTAAATTAGCACCGTCTATTTTGGCAGCAGATTTTGCAAGGCTGGGAGAGCAGATTCATATGGTGGAGGAGGCAGGAGCCGACGAGCTTCATATTGATGTGATGGACGGTATGTTTGTTCCGAGTATTTCGTTCGGAATGCCGGTGATAGAATCCATACGAAGGGTAAGCCGTATGTTTTTTGATGTACATCTTATGATTCAGGAGCCGGTACGCTATGTAGAGAAGTTTGTAAAAATCGGAGCAGACGGGATTACGATTCATGCGGAGGCATGCGAGGATTTGTCTGCAACCGTAAAAAGGGTAAAGGAGCTTGGAGTCAGAGTAGGCGTTTCCGTGAAGCCGGGCACCCCGATTGAGGTGTTGGAAAAGGTGGAACCGTATTTGGACCGTGTGCTTGTGATGACGGTGGAACCGGGCTTCGGGGGACAGAAACTGATGCCGGAGTGCGTGGAAAAGGTGAGAGGACTTGCAGCGCACAGAAAGGAAAAAGGATTTACGTATGATATTCAGGTAGACGGAGGAATCGGTCTTTCGAATGTAAGGGAGGTTCATGAGGCAGGAGCAGAGGTATTTGTAGCAGGGACAGCAGTTTTTCGTGGCGATATTTTACAGAATGTAAAAGCCTTTAAGGAGGAAACCGGGGTTGCTGATTAAGGATATGCAGGTAGGCAAGACGCTTGAAATTTTGATTAACAGGGAAGGGTACCACTTTCGCTTTGTGAGTAAAATTGAGGGTGTACAGCCAAATACTGTTGCGGTTTCGCTGATTGCGACGGCAAAGCGTTCGTTTCATTTTGAGGAAACGGATGAGATTACAATTGTATATCGCGGGGAGCGTATGTGGAAATGGGAGCATGTGAAGAGTGGAATCGCAATGCTGGAGGGGGTTCCGGTGCATACGTTTTTTTCCAGAGGGGAAGGAAGTACTTATAACCGGAGAGATTCGTATCGTGTTCCGATTGGGGAAAGTATGCTGATGTGTCGGGTTGTAAAGAAAAGAAATGAGGATGCAGAGGCAGGCGAACAGGAATTTATCGAACGGATGATTCCATTTGAGGCGTTACTTTCTGATTTGAGTGCAAGCGGTGCCGGAATTTATACCAACGAAGAACTGGACAAGGGTGCAAAAATCACCTTTGATATGGCAACCAGTCTTGGAATCATCAGCTGTACAGGTCATATTGTACGGGAGTCCAGTGTGTATGACCGGCCGTTTCGGCATTTTTACGGCTGTGAATTTTCCATGGTAAAGAATGCATTGGACCGTTATCTGGTGGAACGCCAGCGGCGTATGCTGCAAAAGGAAAGAGGCGGGGAAAGTATACCGTTAAAATAAGGCAGGGCGCGGAAGCAGCTTTGCAGGAGGGAAACATGACAGCAGTTTTAGTATGCGGCGGTACGCTATCTGCCGCATTTTTGCGGGAGTATGCAGAACAGAATAAAGAGACGGTGCTTTATGCGGTTGACGGCGGCTTGACGGTGCTTCAGAAAGCAGGACTCCGGCCGGACTGTCTGGTAGGAGATTTTGATACGGTGAGCAGCGAGCTGCTGGAACAGTATGCAACGCAGTGCAGAGTGCTTCGGCATCCGCCGGAAAAGGACGCCACGGATACTGAGCTTGCAGTTGACGCGGCATTGGAGGATGGAGCAGAGCGTATTGTACTGCTTGGTGCTACCGGAGGTCGTATGGATCATACAATGGCAAATGTTCATATGCTGTACCGCGTGCTGCTAAAGGGCGGTCAGGCAAGTCTGGTGGATGAACATAATCGCATGACCTTACACCAGAACTCTTTTGCGAAAAAAAGATCAGAGCTGTTTGGAAATTATGTGTCGTTTCTTCCATTTTCCGGAGAGGTAAAGGGACTGACCTTAACCGGAGTGAAATATCCGCTTTTTCAACATACGTTATCGGCGGGAAACAGCCTTGGTATCAGTAACGAGGTGACGGAGGAGCAAATCAGGGTATCCTTTACCAAGGGATATCTTTTGATGATAGAAGCAAGAGATTAACGGCGGAGAATGCCGTAGCAGGAAGGAGATTTACAAAATGAAATTAGGAATCGTGGGGCTTCCGAATGTAGGAAAAAGTACCCTGTTTAATTCTTTAACAAAGGCAGGAGCGGAGTCTGCAAACTATCCG
>CAZCON010000314.1:0-2444 GCA_964500085.1 uncultured Lachnospiraceae bacterium | reverse complement strand
TAACCAGACAGGGGGAAGAGGTGTTTTCCTTCTGGATCATTCATATTTATGATGAAGGCGTGATTATGGCGGCGCTGATGGCAGTACGTCTTGTGCTGTTAGTGCTGGGGTCTTCTCTTATGACCTTTACGACCACGCCAAACCAGCTGACGGACGGTTTGGAAAAGGGGCTCCGTCTTTTGAAAAAAATACGGGTGCCGGTACATGAAATTGCAATGATGATGTCTATTGCCTTGCGCTTTATCCCGATTCTGGTAGAGGAAACGGATAAAATTATGAAGGCGCAGCAGGCAAGAGGTGCAGACTTTGAGAGCGGAAAGCTGTTACAGCGGGCAAAGGCGTTGGTGCCGCTTTTGGTGCCACTCTTTGTATCGGCGTTCCGGCGTGCCAATGATCTGGCACTTGCCATGGAAGCACGCTGCTACCACGGTGGAGACGGCAGAACGAAGCTGAAGCCATTGAGGTATCAGAAGAGGGATGCCGTGGCATATTTGATTTTGTTTGCGTATTTAGGACTTATGATTGGAAGCGGGTTCTTGTTTTAAAGGAAAGGCATTCTTTGGGGCGCAACGTTAGGGCAGGAGCGCAGGACAGTATAGGGAAATGGTTTAAAAATCAGAATGCGAGCTCTGCACATAATGCTATGGCAGGGCTGCAGGGAACACAGGAGGGGGTAATCATGCGACGGATACTGTTGATTGTGGCATATGACGGAACAAAATATTGTGGCTGGCAGCTTCAGCCGAATGCTGTCACGGTGGAAGAAGTCTTAAACCGTGAATTGTCCCGTTTGTTAAAGGAAGATATTATGGTCATCGGTGCCAGCCGCACCGATTCCGGCGTGCATGCCATGGGAAATGTGGCGGTGTTTGATACGGAGACCCGGATTCCGGCGGAAAAGCTTTGCTATGCCTTAAATCACAGCCTGCCGGAGGATATTGTCATTCAGAAGTCATTTGAGGTGGCACCGGATTTCCATCCGCGGAAATGGGACAGTAAAAAGACTTACGAGTATAAAATCTGGAATGCAGACTTTGTACAGCCCTTTAATCGGGGCTATACCCATTTTGTATACCGCAGTCTGGATGTGGAAGCAATGCGTCGCGCAACGCAGTATTTTTTAGGTAAGCATGACTTCACGAGCTTTTGCTCCACGAAGGCGCAGGTGCCGGATCATATCCGCACCATTTACTCTTTAGAGGTGGAGCAGGAAGACCATCTGATTACCATTCGCGTATCCGGCAGCGGATTTCTTTATAATATGGTTCGTATTATTGCCGGAACGCTTCTTCAGGTCGGAGAGCATATGAAAAAACCGGAAGATGTGAAGGCAATGATTGCGGCGAAAAACCGTGAGGCTGCCGGACCGACTGCACCGGCAAAGGGACTGATGCTTGTGGGAATCGAGTATTTTCCAGACCCGGAGGAGCTGTGGAAGGAACAGGAAGCGAAAGAAGCGGCCGAGGAGCTATTACAGAAGGAACAGGCGGCATGGAAAGTGACTGAGAAGACACTGTAGAAAATGGCAGAGGGTAGGATAAAAGAAGACGTTTACGGAAATTAAGGAAATGTGATATTGCAATATTCGCAAAGAAAAGTAATTTACAAAATGAGATTTCAAAATGAAAAAAGAGAAAATTTAAAATCTTTTAAAAAAACACCCGAAAAACGCTTGACTTTATTTGCTACAGCCGCTATAATGCGAACTGTTGGTAAGGTTATTCCGCATTGTCGGCGGAAGCTGACCATGCTTGAATAGAAACATTTGAGATGAATGTAAGGAGGAAACGCTATGAAGAGTTTTATGGCAAGCCCGGCTACCATCGAGAGAAAGTGGTATGTAATCGATGCACAGGGACAGACCTTAGGTCGTCTTTCTTCTGAAATCGCTAAGATTTTAAGAGGCAAGAATAAGCCGACCTATACCCCGTTTATTGATACCGGAGACAACGTAGTTGTAATCAACGCTGAGAAGGTTAAGGTTACCGGTAAGAAGATGGATCAGAAGATTTATTACAATCACTCTGACTATCCGGGTGGAATGAAGGAGACTACTTTAAGAGAGATGCTTGCGAAGGAGCCGACCGATGTAATTACGCTCGCTGTAAAGGGAATGCTTCCGAAGGGACCGTTAGGAAGAAGCATGATTACGAAGTTACATGTTTATGCTGGTGCTGAGCATCCGCACGCTGCACAGAAGCCAGAAGCATTAGAGCTTAAGTTTTAATTAGGTCGAAAGGAGGAAATGAAAATGGCTAAGGCAAGATATTACGGTACTGGTAGAAGAAAGAGCAGTATCGCTAGAGTATACCTCGTTCCGGGTAACGGCAAGGTTACTATCAATAAGAGAGATATTGACGATTACTTCGGTCTTGAGACCTTGAAGCTCATCGTTCGTCAGCCGCTCGCATTAACCGAGACCGCTGATAAGTTCGATGTTATCG
>CAZCON010000313.1:0-2446 GCA_964500085.1 uncultured Lachnospiraceae bacterium | reverse complement strand
GGAGACAGTGGATTTTTACTTTTCCGCAAGGGAAAGGACAGGGTATGTTGGGTAAGGTGTACTCTGCGGCGGTGCTCGGCATCGAAGCAGAGCTGATTACGGCAGAAGCGGATGTGAAAGACGGTCTGCCGTGCTTTTCCATGGTTGGGGCACTTGCCTGTGAGACCAGAGAAGCGAGGGAACGGGTGCGGATTGCACTCGAAAATTCCGGCTATCGGTTGCCGGTGAAGCGGATTACAGTCAATCTTTCACCGGCAGATATCAGAAAGGAAGGGACAGCATTCGATTTGTCCGTTGCGATAGCCGTCTTGACCGCATTCGGTCTTGTTTCAGAAAAAACAGCAGAAAAAAGTTTGTTTATGGGAGAGCTTTGTCTTGACGGCAGGGTCAACCCGGTGCCCGGCGTGCTTCCGGCTGCCTGTAAGGCGAAGGAAGAAGGCTTTTTGCAGTGCTTTGTGCCAATGCAGAATGCAAGAGAGGCGGCAGTAGTGGGCGATGTGCTTGTATATGGCGTGAGCTGCTTACGGGAGGTTGTGGAGGTATTAAATGGAAACGGGGACAGGCTGCCCTACCGGGAAAGCGGTTCTTCGGAAGCAGTGCCGGAGGAAAAATGGCCGGATTTTTCGGAGGTGCAGGGGCAGAAAATGGCAAAGAGAGCGTTGGAAATAGCGGCTGCCGGAATGCATAACGTACTGATGATTGGACCGCCCGGAACCGGAAAAACCATGCTTGCAAAGCGGCTTCCCGGAATATTACCGGAGCTTTCCTTTGAAGAATGTCTGGAAATTTCAAAAATTTACAGTGTGGCGGGGTTACTTTCCGGAAAACAGCAGCTGATTACGAAGCCGCCGTTTCAGGCACCGCATCATACCATTACGCAGACTGCACTTACCGGAGGAGGGAGAAGGGCAATGCCGGGAATGATAAGCCTTGCCCACAGAGGCGTACTGTTTCTGGATGAGTTTCCGGAGTTCCGGCGGGAAACGATGGAGGTACTCAGACAGCCCTTGGAGGAGAGGCGTATTACCGTATCACGGTTTGATGCAAGCTATACCTATCCGGCAGGAGGAATGCTTGTTGCCGCCATGAATCCATGCAGCTGCGGATTTTATCCGAATCGTGCAAGATGCCACTGCTCTCCGGCACAGATGAAACGATATCTTGGAAAGCTAAGCAGACCGCTGCTGGAACGCTTTGATTTATGCATGGAGGTGCTTCCGGTACGTTATGCGGAGCTGGAAGGCAGAGAATGGCAGGAAAGCTCGGCAGAAATCAGGAAACGTGTAGAACGGGCCAGAAAACGGCAAAGAGAACGTTATCATGGGCTGCGTGTATCCTGTAATGCAGAGCTTTCGGAAAAGGAGGTACGGCAGTATTGTGAATTGACGGAGCAGGCAGGAAAACAGATGAAGACTGCCTTCGAACGGTATGGCCTGAGCGCCAGAACATATCACAGATTACTGAAAACAGCCCGTACCATTGCGGATTTGGCAGAGGCTGACCGGATTGAAGAGGTGCATATTGCGGAGGCACTTCTGTATCGGACACCGGATGAAAAATATTGGGGGGAATAGCATGAGGGAAGAAAATGTAAGTACGGAAAGAATAAATGGTGCCGGGGAAAGAAAAAAGCGGATGCTTACCCATGCCTTTGCAGAGCTTTGCCTTCGACCGGTACTGCGGCGGGCGGTATTGACATATTTTGAGACGCCGGAAAAGGCTGTTCTGGCAGGGGAAAGGGCCTGGAATGAGTTTTTTTCCTTCGCAGAGCGTCTTGAAATAACAGAGAAGGAGAGGGAACGGATTTTACATATCAGACAGCTGGATTTTGAAAGACTGTATGAAAGACTTTCGGAAAACGGAATCGGATTTGTGACGGCAGAAGAAAAAGAATATCCGGAGCAGCTGCGGCCGCTTTATGACGCACCGGGGTGGCTGTATTATAAGGGAACGCTTCCAAAAGAGGGAGAAGTGCGGCTCGCAGTGGTGGGAGCCAGAAAATGTACACCTTATGGAAGCGAAACTGCGAGAGGGCTTGCGGGAGCCGTAGCGGCATGCGGTATGGAAATTGTGTCAGGGCTGGCCTACGGTGTGGATCGGGCGGCACATGAGGGAGCAATGGCCGCGGGCGGAAGAACCTATGCGGTGCTCGGCTGTGGTGCAGATATCTGTTATCCTGCGGAGCACCGGGAGGTGTATAAAAGAATACTGGAAACCGGTGGAGGAATCCTATCGGAATATCCTCCGGGAACAAAGCCGCTTCCATGGCTGTTTCCGCAGAGAAACCGGATTATTGCGGGACTTTCTGACGGGATTCTTGTAACAGAGGCAAGAAGACGCAGCGGCTCTCTGATTACGGTAAGTCTCGGACTTGAGTATGGAAAAAATATTTATGCAGTACCGGGAAGAGTAACGGATGTGGTCAGCGAGGGCTGTAACGATATGA
>CAZCON010000312.1:0-2451 GCA_964500085.1 uncultured Lachnospiraceae bacterium | reverse complement strand
TCCCTGCTCCATACACCGTTTCAGCGGAAGCTTTAGAAAATCCAGATACGAATTGGCAGAATACAGAGAAAGATAATCCGCCTGTCCCTCTGCCGTTTCCTGCTCTACGTTCTTCCAAAAGTCTGTCTCCGATGGAATCGCCGCTGACAAAATCAGTTTTTCCTTTGCACGGGTTAATGCTACATAAAAAATACGCAATTCCTCTGCCAGCATTTCATAATTCAACCGTCCGGCAATAATCTTTTTAAACAGAGTCGGCGCTTTTATCCGAAGTACCTCGTCCCGAAAATCCATGCCGATACCAAGGTCCGGATGCAGTACAAGTCCTGCGCGGATATCTGTCCGGTTAAACTGTTTAGAAAGCCCAGCCACGATAACAACCGATGCTTCCAAGCCTTTACTTTTATGAATACTCATCAGCCGAACCGCATTTTCTCCTGCTGCGCCTCCGGCTTCTCCGGAATCCATGTCATACTTTATCAGCCGGTCAATGTAACGAACAAAATCAAAAATGCCGGAATAACTGCTTTCCTCAAATTTTTTTGCTTTTGTCACAAGCATGGTAAGATTTTCCACGCGCCGTTCGCCTCCGGGCTTTACCCGTACAAACTCCGGATAGTCTGTCAGACGGTACAATTCCGTCAGCACCTCCGGCACTCCTGCATAAACCGAACGTGCCCGAAGCTGTTCTAGCTTTTCCAAAAAACAACGCAGCTTACGTTCTGCGCTTTTTGCCTCTGTAAAAAATGCTTCCGACTGCTTTCCAAGTGCTGCAGCCCGCTCTGGGAAGCCTTCTTCCCCCATCAGGGTTACAAAGCTGCATACTGCTCCGTAAAAGCTCTCCGGCGTGTCTCTTCCGCAATCTCTTGTCACAATCCGTACAATGGCAAGCTCCTCCTCCGTCAGCCCCGCCAGTTCAGAGCGCAACACGGAAACCAGCGGGATATCCTGTCGCGGATTATCAATAATACGCAATGCATTTAATACCACCGCCACCTCCTGTGCCGAAAAATATCCGCTTTGTGTTTCCACAACCGTTGGGATGCCAAGCTCCGTAAACACTTCCAGAAAGGGCTCTGCATACCCGCTCATAGCCCGAAACAGTATGGTAATGTCTCCATATGTAACCGGACGTACTATTTTTTTCTTTTCTCCATCCGATCCGGTCTCCTCTCCGGCATAAATCGGAAGTTCCTCCGCAATCAGTTGCTTTATCTTCGCTCCGACGGTCATTGCCTCCCGCATAATATGATCCGCAGTTTCCTCTACGGAAGCCTCTGTTTCCAGTTCGGTTAACAGCAGTTCTGCCGTATACTTTTCCTGCTCCGGAGATTTTTCCTTTTCATCCCACGGATACTCTGCTCCAAGATACAGGCTTGCCGCATCATCGTAGGCAATCCCGCCAAACTCCTTCCTCATCAGACAGGAAAAAATGTCATTTACCACATTTATCACAGCACGCCGGCTTCGAAAATTTTTTCCAAGCACAATTCTCCGATACGGTCCCTCCTCCTTATACTCTTCATATTTTTCCATAAAAAGCTCCGGCTTTGCCATACGGAATTTATAAATACTCTGCTTTACATCCCCTACCATAAACCGGTTGGGATGTCCGTCCTCTTCTCCTGATACACTCCAAAGCAGTAAGTCCTGAATCCTGTTACTGTCCTGACACTCATCTATCATTACCTCATCAAAACGGTTCCTCAGAAGCTTCGCCGTTTCGGTCGTCTGCAATCCGTCCTTCGTCTCCCTGATTAACAACCGCACCGCCAGATGCTCCAAATCGCCAAAATCCACCAGACCGCGTTCCGACTTTGCCGTAGCATAGCGTTCTCCAAATGTGCTGCAAAGCCTTACCAGCTCCTGAAGCAGTGGTGCCATCGCCGCCATGTCCTGTATCATCTGTGCTTCCTCTGCAAAGAAGTAATTCTTTTTCAGCTTTCCAAGCATTTCCTTATATTCTGCCCTGAGACGTTTTACCTGCTCCTTTTTTTCCTCCGAAGCATCGCTTTTTTTTCTGGAAAGTGCCTGAAAGGAAAGTGTTTCAATGGCTGCCGAAAGAGCAGTGTAGGTTCCCTTTTTCTGCAGCTCCCGCAAAAGCTCCAAATCCGCTTCCAGCGCCTCTCTGTACGGCAGCGGTCCATCTGCATCACCCGCAAGCTCCCATGCCCGCTTACACAAGCCTTCACAATCAGCAAGGATTGCCCGGATGTGCTCCTTCAGCAGCTGTATGCACGGTTCATCCTCTGCAAGCTCCGTACTGCCTCTCCTGCGTTCCAATGAATTCTGAAGCTCCAAAAGCCAGCTTTCCGGAAACGGCGCACTTTGTGCGAATTGATACAGCTGTTCCAGATACTTTTCCAGTGCTTTATCACTTTTTCCGCTGCCGACACACTCTGCCAGTCGCAAAAACAGCTCCTCACCGGCAGTATAACACTCCTCCAGCAG
>CAZCON010000311.1:0-2484 GCA_964500085.1 uncultured Lachnospiraceae bacterium | reverse complement strand
CATACGAAGTATGCGGAGCAAAAGGAAAGGAGTTTACCATGAAAATTACGTTAAAAGACGGCTCCGTAAAGGAGTATGCAGGCGCAATGTCCGTGATTGACATTGCAAAGGATATCAGTGAGGGTCTTGCCAGAATGGCCTGTGCTGCTGAGTTAAACGGTAAGGTGGTTGACCTTAGAACCGTGGTAGAAGAGGACAGTGAGTTAAGTATTCTGACTTTTCAGGATGATGCAGGAAAGGCTGCTTATCGTCACACTGCGTCTCATGTACTTGCAGAGGCAGTAAAGCGTCTGTATCCGGAGGCAAAGTGTGCCATTGGACCGTCTATTGATACCGGCTTTTATTATGACTTCGATTGCCCGCCGTTTGACAGAGAGGCTTTGGATGCGTTAGAGGCAGAGATGAAAAAGATTATCAAGGAGGGTACGGAGCTGACCCGTTTTACCCTGCCGCGCGCGGAAGCAATTCAGTTTATGGAGGAAAAGGAGGAGCCGTACAAGGTTGAGTTGATTCGGGACTTGCCGGAGGATGCAGAAATTTCTTTCTATTCCCAGGGCGGTTTTACTGACCTGTGCGCCGGACCGCACTTAATGAGTACGAAGGGAATCAAGGCAATCAAGCTGATTTCCTCCTCTGGCGCTTATTGGAGAGGAAGCGAAAAGAACAAGATGCTGACCCGTATCTACGGTACGGCTTTTACAAAGAATGCGGATTTGGAGGAATACCTTGCCCATTTGGAGGATATTAAGAAGCGTGACCACAATAAGTTAGGGCGTGAGATGGAGCTCTTTACAACGGTGGATGTTATCGGTCAGGGGTTGCCGCTTCTCATGCCGAAGGGAGCAAAGATTATCCAGAGACTGCAGCGGTGGATTGAGGATTTGGAGGACAATGAATGGGGGTATGTCCGCACCAAAACGCCGCTTATGGCAAAAAGTGATTTGTACAAGATTTCGGGTCACTGGGATCATTACACCGATGGTATGTTTGTACTTGGGGACGAGAAAAAGGATAAGGAAGTGTTTGCACTTCGTCCAATGACCTGTCCGTTCCAGTATTATGTATATAAGGCAAGTCAGAAGTCGTATAAGGACTTGCCGCTTCGTTACGGCGAAACCTCTACGCTGTTCCGCAATGAGGACTCCGGTGAAATGCATGGATTGACCCGTGTTCGTCAGTTTACCATTTCTGAGGGACATTTAATTGTACGTCCGGATCAGATGGTGGAGGAGTTTAAGAATTGTATCGCACTGGCACAGTATTGTTTAAAGACGCTTGGTGTGGAGGAGGATGTGACCTATCGTCTTTCCCGCTGGGATCCGGAAAATCCGGGAAAGTACATCGGCTCCGCAGAGGTATGGAACGAAACTGAGCAACATATCCGCGATGTGTTAAACGAGCTTGGAATCGCATTTGTAGAGGGCGTTGGAGAGGCAGCCTTCTACGGCCCGAAGATTGACATTCAGGCAAAGAATGTATACGGCAAGGAAGATACGATGATTACCATTCAGTGGGACGCACTTTTGGCAGAGCAGTTCGATATGTACTACATCGACCAAAATGGCGAGAAGGTGCGCCCGTATATCATTCACAGGACGAGTATGGGCTGCTATGAAAGAACATTGGCATGGCTCATTGAAAAATATGCCGGTCTGTTCCCAACCTGGCTGTGTCCGGAGCAGGTACGTGTGCTTCCGATTTCCGAAAAGTACAACGACTATGCAGAAAAGGTTCGTAAGGAGCTCGCAAGGAATGGTATTTCTGCCGAGGTGGACGCAAGAGCAGAGAAAATCGGTTATAAGATTCGTGAAACAAGACTTGCCCGTGTACCGTATATGCTGGTAGTCGGTCAGAAGGAGGAGGAAGAGGGCGTTGTTTCTGTAAGAAGCCGTTATCTTGGTGATGAGGGACAGAAGCCTTTGCCTGAGTTTATTTCCGCAATCTGTGAGGAAATCCGTACCAAGGAAATCCGCAGGATTGAGGTGCAGGAAGAGAATAAGTAAGTCGTAAAATGTGAAAACAAGGCTGTGTCTACTAAGAAATTGGTAGGACAGCCTTGTTGTTACGGTATGGGAAATGTCGGATTGCAGAGGCGTCAGAGCACAGGCATGGATTGGAATACGAAAGGAAAGGGGAAGACAGGATGGAATACTGGGATTTGTATGATGGTGCAGGACGTGCCACAGGAGAGAAACACGTAAGGGGAACCAAACTGCCGGAGGGACGGTTTCATAACGCAGTGCATATCTGGATTCAAAATGCCAAGGGCGAGCTTTTAATGCAGAAGCGCAGCGAGTTTGTAGATAACAGTCCGGGAGAATGGGCAGCTACCGGCGGCTCGGTACTGGCGGGAGAGACCACACTGGAGGCCGCGGCGCGAGAGCTTTTTGAAGAGTTAGGACTTATGGCAGAAATGGAGGACTTCAGTTATTTGTTTACGGTACGCAGGAACGGTTGCTTTTGTTATATTTACCTGTTACAGAG
>CAZCON010000310.1:0-2487 GCA_964500085.1 uncultured Lachnospiraceae bacterium | reverse complement strand
AGAAAGAGGAAAAGCAAAAGGAAAAGAAAGCAACGCTTTTGGGGAGCTTTAAAACAAGCAAAAAGAGCAAAGAAAAGCCAATCCGAGAAGAGGTTTTTACTGGAGAAAAAATAGAAAAGGTAGGAAAGGAAAAAGCAGAAAAGGAAGAAGTCTGGAAGGGAACGCAGATTGTATATGATAGGGAGGAAGAGGAAAGAACCGTATGCTTTTCTGAGGATGTGGCAGTAGAAGCAGTGTATATCCGGCATGGAGAGACAAGAGTTCGTATGGAGCATTTTCCGTTTTCTATCGGTAGGGAAGAGACAGATTATGTGCTTTCGCGTCCTAAGGTATCCAGAAAGCATGCGTATATTGATAAAAAGGAGGGGCGTTATTTTATTCTTGACGAGAATTCAACGAACCATACCTATGTGAATGGTGCGGTGATAGCCCCGTATACAGAAACAGAACTTGTGTCGGGGGATATCATTCGACTGGCAGACGAGTCAATGACATTTCTTATAGAGAATTAGAGGTAGTATGGCTTACAGAATTGGAATCATAAGTGATGTAGGTAATCGTAGAGAAAAGAACGAAGACAGTGTACTGGTTCGGTATCGGAAAACAAAAAAGAACGAGGTCTTGTTAGCGGTTGCGGCAGACGGTATGGGAGGACTGACACACGGGGAACGTGCTAGCAGGTGTGTCACGGAAAGTTTAAATGATTGGTGGCAGATGCAGGAGGAGCTAGAAAGCAGAGATTTGTCCGGCCTATGTGATGAGCTTGGATTTCTGACAGAAAAAATACATCGTCGGATTCGACAAGAGGCATTACAGTGTGACGTGGCAATGGGAACAACGATGTCGTTGCTCTTTTTACGGGATTACGACTATTTTGTGCTTCAGGCAGGAGACAGCAGGGTGTATTTGCTTCATAGGAAGTGGATGGAGCAACTGACAGAGGATCAGACATGGTGTCAAGAACAGGTACGCAATGGAAAGTTGAAGGCGGAAGAGCTCGCACAGCATCCGAAACGTCATGTACTTAGTAATGCACTTGGGGCAAAGGATAACTTTTTTCTGGCAACCGTACATGGAACGGTTGCGAAAAAAGAGAAGTTTTTGTTGTGTACAGATGGTTTTTACTCGTATCTTGAAAAAAATGAGCAGTTAAACAAAAGACAGGAACCACAAAAAATTTTAAACAGGGAGAAACAAAGGATTTTAAAAGAAAGGGCAGAGGATAATTTATCTGCGATAATGATTCAGATATGACAATTATAGTAGATTATGTGGCGGTGGCTATACTCCTTTTTTGTGCAGTGTGGCAGGATATCCGGAAGAATAAAATAAGCAATCGGTTGAATGTGGCGGGAGCTATTGTTGGGGGCGTGCTTGCACTCATTTTGCCGCATCGGGATGTGCTAGATGCCTTGTTTGGTGTGTTGGTATGTTTCCTGTGCGGACTGCTTTGTTGGAATTTAAAAGTGTTTCGAGCAGGAGATGCGAAGCTGTTTTGTGCAATTGGTGCGTTTATGGGATGGCAGTTAGGGCTTAGCTGCATCCTGTATGCGATTATAATCGGAGGGCTTATCGGACTTCCTCGCGTTGTATGGCATCGTATTATTAAAAAAGAAAAAGAAATGGTGAAAATGGTATTTTCGGTTTCCATTGCAATTGGCTGTATTTTATGTTATGTGTGTGGTGCAATATGGGATGTAATTCCCATGCTATGTTGGTAAGTGTAGAGGAGGAGAAAAATGTCTGTGTATTGCATGAAATGTATGTGTGTTCTGAATGAGATAGGAAAGTGCACACATTGCGGGTTTACCGGTGAAGTCAGGAAAATTCCACATCAACTGTGTCCGGGAACAATACTAAATCAAAGGTATTTGGTAGGAAACAGCATTGGACAGGGCGGATTTGGAATTACTTACATTGGTTTAGATATGAAGCTTGGAATGCGAGTGGCAATCAAAGAGTTTTATCCGAATGGTTATGCGAACCGGAATACGGGTGTATCTTCTGAGCTTACGATTGTAGATGAAAAGCAGGAGAAGTTTTTTCGTGACGGAAGAACCCGTTTTTATAACGAAGCGAGGGCTGTGGCAAAATTTTCCGGACATCACGGAATTGTCGATGTACGTGATTTTTTTGAAGAGAATAATACGGCGTATATTGTCATGGAATATCTGGAGGGGAAAAACCTCCGAGAATATATAAAAGAAAATGGATTGTTTACACCGGAAAAAATAATGACGTTGTTAGAACCAGTGTTTGAAGCATTGGAAAAGGTGCATGAAGAGCATATCATACATCGGGATATCAGTCCGGATAACATTATGATATTAAAGGATGGAAGTGCAAAGCTAATGGATTTTGGCGCGGCACGGGTAGTAGATTATTCTGACCAGAAGAGTCTGTCCATCATATTAAAGGCAGGATATGCCCCAGAGGAACAGTATCGTGCGAAAGGAATGCAGGGACCGTGGACGGATATATATGCTC
>CAZCON010000309.1:0-2499 GCA_964500085.1 uncultured Lachnospiraceae bacterium | reverse complement strand
GGTAAGGTTTCGTTACCGGAAAAGGGAACTGATCTGGAGATTAAGGAAGAGGCAGATTTGTTAAAATGGTTTGCTGAAGCTGATCTGGAGGGATTTTTTACTGCACTGAAGGAAGAAGGGCTTCCGTCCGAGTGGCTGGATTGGTATGATGAGTGGCGTGATTTGTTGGATTATGAAATTGCGCTAAAATATATGGAGCAGGGAGAATATCAGCAGGCAAAGGAAATGCTGTTTGGACTTGGGGATTATGGAGACGCAGAAGAATATGTGATATTCTGTGAGGCGATGCTCTGCTTTGAGGAAGGAAACACCGAGAAAGCAATTTCTCTGTATCATACACTGGAATATTATATTCTGTATTCAGATGTGGTGTCGGAAAGCTGCTATCGCATGGCAGACAGGCTGTTGGCAGAAAAAAAGTATGAGGAAGCAGCGTTTCTTTATCAAAATTGTTATCAATATGAGGATGCAGCCACAAAAAAAATCTATGCAAATGCAATGTGGGATTGGAAGAATGGTGGATGTCCGGAATACGCTGAGTCGCAATTAGCTTCTATTGAGAACGAGTATCCGGATGCTGCGGAGGATTTAAAGGAATGCCGGTATCAGCTTGGCATACAGGCGTTGGAAAACGGTTATTTAAGCTTGGCGGCGAATTATTTCCATTTAATCGGTGAATATAAGGATTCTGCTGAAAAAATGAAAGAAATTGAAGAGGAGCTTACCTTGCTGCAGATGCCGGAGCATCAGCTTTATCCGGTGAATTATAAGGATTTTGTGCAGTATGTAACACTTCCGGAAAATTATCTCGGCATTCCGCTAAAAACGGTGACAGACGCTGAACTGGATGAGTATATTGCAGTCAATACAAGCGAGTATGCATTAGAAATGATCTCAGAGGAAACAAGAGAATATTATCGCGAAATGTGTACGGAGGAAAAGTATGCGTATGCGATTATTGATTATCTGAATACCCATTCCGTGGTGTCTGCATTGGATGAAGAGAGCGTACAGAACAAAGCAATCATTACCCGGTATCGTTTCCGTAACAAGGTGGAAGACCTTGGATTTGAATGGGAAAGCTTTTTAGAAAATGTTGTGGGCTATACCGATGAGCAGATACTAGAAGCCTATGCGGATGAGTACAGAAATCAGGAACAGGCATTTTTGATTTGTTACGCCATCGCCCAAAAGGAGGGAATCCGGATTACGGGAGAAGAGTTTGACTATTTTGTGGCAGATTTCTCGGCAGATTTCGGCGTAACAACAGAGGATTTTCTACGGGTCAATCAGAAGGATGTACTGGATGAAATTTTTTTGATTGAAAAGACAATGTTTTTTCTGATTGAAAACGCAGAGGTTCAATAGAAAATTTCGGATTTGGAGCTTTTATTTATGAAAGAAAGGAGAAGCAGTAATATGAAAATTGGAGTAATTGGAGCAGGCAATATGGGATATCCGATGCTGTGCGGAGCAGTAAAGGTAGCCGGTGGCGAAAATGTGTGCTTTACCTGCCGGAGCGATGCGGATCAGGCAAGAGGGGAGGCTGCGGGAGCAGTCTGCTGTGCGAACAATGCTGTGCTTGCAAAGCAGGCGGATATGATTGTACTTGCGGTAAAGCCGTATGTATATGATACGGTGCTGGCAGAGCTGAAGGGAACAGTAAAGGAAGGGACAGTTATCGTGACTGTGGCTGCCGGTATTACCATCTCTTACATAAAGGAATGGCTTGGCAGACAGATTAAAGTGATACGTGTGATGCCGAATACTCCTGCTATGGTAGGCGAGGGAATGACTGCGGTTTCCTTTGATGAGGAAACGGTATTTACAGAAGAGGAAAAGTCTCTGGCGGGCGCATTTTTCAATTCGTTCGGCAAGTATGTGGTATTACCGGAAAGCTTACAGGATGCAGCAATTCCGGCTTCCGGAAGTTCATCCGCATTTGTATATGTATTTATTGAGGCAATGGCAGATGCAGCGGTCTGCTGCGGAATTCCAAGAGATACAGCGTATCAGATGACGGCGCAAACGGTGCTGGGTGCGGCAAAGATGGTACTGGAAACAGGAGAGCATCCGGGAAAATTAAAGGATAATGTGTGTACGCCGGGTGGCACCACGATTGCAGGAATCCGCGCTCTGGAGGAAAATGGCTTCCGCAGGGCAGTCATGGAGGCTTGTATTGCCACCTTTGATAAAGTAAAATCTATGAAAAAATAAACCTCCGGCAGCAGGACCTCCTGCTGCCGGAATTAAAGGAGCTAAAAATGGAAGCAATCAAACGACTGGAACGTAATCTGGTTTGGAAAGGCGCGTGGATTTCTGCGTACCGTGATACAATGGAGTTTGCAAACGGAAATCAGGCTGCGTGGGATTTTATTCATCATAATGGTGCCGCAGCCATGGTAGCAGAGGATGAAGAAGGAAACATAGTGATGATACGTCAGTGGCGGCCGGGAGCCGACAGGGAAATTTTAGAGCTGCCGGCGGGCGGTATCAATC
>CAZCON010000308.1:0-2544 GCA_964500085.1 uncultured Lachnospiraceae bacterium | reverse complement strand
GCTTCTACCTGAATCTGAAGCAGCTGTTCCATCTTATCCGCAAGCAAAAGCTTCACTGCGTCGTCAGAGCTTCCACCGGCAGCCTCCACAATCTTACGCATACCCTCTGCCTGCTTTTCCAAGATTTCCTGTGCGCCACGCGCCTCTGCGGACATCTTTGCAAAAATAGCATCTGCCTCACCCTGTGCCTTACGCCTTGCTACCTCTGCCTCTGCGTCTGCCTCAATCTGCGCCTGCTCCTTTGCAATCTGTGCCTTAACGATAACGTCCGCCTGCTGGGTTGCCATTTCAAGCTGTGCACGGGTCTGTTCTGCTTCCTGTTCGGCAATATATGCCTCCTGCTTTGCCTTTGCCGCCTGTACTGCCTCGGCTGCGGTTGCGATGCGGAGTGCCTCTGCCTCCTTCTCACGGCGGTTTGCCTCAGACTGTGCAACCTCAATCTTGGCATTATTTTCACCCTGAATAGCGCTAGCATCGGCAGCAGCCACCTGAATACGCTGGTCCTTTCTTGCCAAAGCCTGACCGATTTCACCGTCTCTGTCCTTCTCTGCCACATTTTTCTTTGCATCATTGATTGCCTTTGCGGCAGCCTCCTTACCAAGCGCCTCAATATAACCGGACTCATCTGTAATATCGGTTACATTTACGTTAATCAGGCGAAGACCAATTTTCTTTAACTCAATTTCCACATTCTTAGAAACCGCTACAAGAAACTTGTCACGGTCCGTATTGATTTCCTCAATTTCCATCGTCGCAATCACAAGACGCAGCTGACCAAAAATAATGTCCTTTGCCAGTTCCTGAATCTCATTCAGCTTAAGTCCCAGCAAACGCTCTGCCGCATTCTGCATCACGCCATCCTCCGTAGAAATACCGACAGTAAAGCGAGACGGAACGTCTACACGGATATTCTGCTTGGAAAGCGCATTTCTTAAATCTACATTTAACGAAATCGGTGTCAGGTCCAGATACTGATAGGACTGAATCACCGGCACTACAAACGCAGCTCCGCCGTGGATACACTTTGCACTTCTTGGCTGACCATCCTTATCCGTACCAACCTTACCATAGATTACCATAACCTTATCTGACGGGCACTTACGATATCGGGACAATACCCCCGCAAATACCGCAAAAAGCAACAATGCAATCCCTACTGCCAAAAACATCGGTTCCATAATAAAAGTCCTCCTCTTTTCCTATCTGTTTTGTTTTCTGCCTTACCTGTCATGTTCCACCACTGCTACGTCCCCGCGGACATCTACAATACGTACTCTCGTTCCGCTTGGTATCGGCTGAGCCTCCTCTGTAATGGCATCCACCTCGGCAAAGCGCGAAGCCCCGCTTAACGTAATCTTTCCGCCGCTTTCACCGGACGGTAAAATCATCACATAGACCTGCGCCGTTTCACCAATCACAGATTTCAAGTGAAATGTACCATTCTCAGCAAGCCGTCCCATAAGCTGCAATAGCTTTGCAATCGCATACATCATTGCCACGCCGCAAACAAATCCAATCAGCAGCGATACTGCATCCGGAAGCTTCGCTCTGACGCAAACCAGTGCCACCCAAGAAAAGGTCGTCAGAAATGCTACCACGCCCTGTAGCGTAAAAAGCTTCAGGCTCCCCAAATCAGCAGGATTCAGATTATCCATATCCGCAAAATCCACAGGTGCCGCATCCCCCGCCGTATCTAAGTCCAGTCCTGATGTATCGCTCGGATTAAAATCGGCACCACCGCCGCCATCTCCAAAGCCCATAATCACCATCACCGTCTGAATCAGCAGGAGCAATGTAGCCGGAACCGCAATACAGTACAGAACCCTTTGCAACGCACTGAGCGCTTCCCACCAAGCTGTCATAGGCCTACCTCCTTCTCCCCTCGTATGTTCGTGAGGTAAATTAAATTTACATTAATCATATCATGATATTGTGCTCTTGTCAATGCTTCTTCTATATTTTTCTATATTTTCTATTTCCCTGACGTGCCGAAGCATGGCTCCCATTTTACGCTGTCAGAGACAATGGGGATTTTCCCCCCGATATTTTGCTTCCGGTGGCATTTTATTGAAAAGGCTTGCTTTTTCCTTCTTTTATGCTATAATGTATGTAAATATAATTTACGCATCATAAAAACGAGAAACGTAAATCTCATTTATGTTTACACGATAAGACATTTAAAGGAGGTCGTATGGATTCCAAACTTCTCGGACAGCGCATTAAAGAAGCACGTCTTGCAAAAAAAATGACACAAAGCGAAGTCGTCGGTTCCTTTATTACCAGAAATATGTTAAGTCAGATTGAAAGCGGAAACGCAGTACCTTCGATGAAAACCCTGACCTATCTGGCAAAGGTTCTGGAGCTTTCTCCGTCTGTCCTGCTTCAGGATCTTCCTGATACAGAAGAAAGGGACACCGTTTCAGATAATGCGGCATCTCTTCCTCCTGCCCCACCGGAGCTTCTTACCTTTTATACCGCAAAGGAAGCCTACCTTGCAGGAAATGATCGCGATGCCTATAAGACTCTTTCCTCCATTCCGGAAGC
>CAZCON010000307.1:0-2547 GCA_964500085.1 uncultured Lachnospiraceae bacterium | reverse complement strand
GGAATGACGACCCGGAGGTGCTGATAGAAAATGCACTCAGCCCGGCAAAGGTGATTGAAGTCAATGTAAATCAGGAAGAACGTACCGCACAGGTAATTGTTCCGGATTATCAGCTTTCTCTGGCGATTGGCCGTGAGGGTCAGAATGCAAGGCTGGCAGCGAGACTGACCGGTTATAAGATCGATATTAAGTCTGAGACCCAGATAAAGGGCGGCGTGGCAACAAAGCCTGCACCGAAGGCAAAAAGACGGGAAACAGAGGAAACCGGTTATTATGATGAGATGGGTAACTGGAAGGGCGAAATCTAAAGGAAAAGGATTGATTGCATGAAAAAGGTTCCACTTCGTAAATGTACCGGTTGCGGTGAAATGAAGACAAAAAAAGAAATGATTCGTGTATTAAAAACGCCGGAAGACACTATAGTATTAGATAGAACAGGGAAAAAGAACGGAAGAGGTGCTTATCTCTGTAACAATACGGAGTGTTTTGGAAAGGCCAGAAAAAGCAAGGGACTGGAGCGGTCTCTGCAGTGTGCGATTCCGACAGAGGTGTATGAGGAATTAGAAAAGGAGCTGATAGCCGGTGGTACAGAATGAGACAAAGCAAACAGAAGCTGTATCCAAGAAGATTTACTCCTATTTGGGATTGGCACAAAAGGCGGGAAAGCTGGTCGCAGGTGAATTTTTAACAGAGAAAGCGATTCAGGAGAAAAAAGCGGAGCTGATTTTGCTTTCGGAGGAAGCATCTGCAAATACCCGAAAAAAATTCATTGACGGTGCCACGTATTACGGTGTGCCGATTTATCTCATCGGAAGCAAAGAGGAGTTAGGACATTGTATCGGAAAGGAATTCCGGGCATCGGTAGCGGTACTGGACACAGGATTTGCCGCCGCAATTATGAAACAGCTGGCATTTTTAGAACATGAGGATCAACGACGGAGGTAAGAATACATGGCAAAAATGAGGGTAAGTGAACTTGCAAAGGAATTAGATATCCAAAGTAAGGACATTATAAGTTATCTTGGAGAATACGGATTTGAAATCAAGAGTCATTCCAGTAATCTGGATGAACGTCAGATTTCTATGATTCGCGGAAGATTTGGTGATCTGGCAAAGCTTCAGGGTACAAAAAAGGATGAGGAAAAGAAGACCGGAAAGAAGACGGAAGCAAAGGCAGAGTCAAAGAAGCCGGCAGGCGAGAAGAAGAGCGCCGAAAAGGAAGAAAAGAAGGAGACTCTGAAACCGGAGGAAGCAAAGACGGCAGAGACAAAAGCACCGGAGGCAAAGACGGAAGCAAAGCCTGCTCCGGCAGCAGAAGCTGTTGTGGAAAAGAAGGAAGAGCCACGCATTAACATTTTAGGTAATGTATATGTACAGCAGGCAGAGCGTCAGGCGGCAAAGGCTGCTGCACAGGCGCAAAACGGAAGCCGACCGCAGGGAAGCCGACCGCAGAGCGACCGTCCGCAGGGTGAGCGCAGATACGGAGACAGACCGCAGGGAAGCCGACCGCAGGGCGACCGTCCGCAGGGTGAGCGCAGATACGGAGACAGACCGCAGGGAAGCCGACCGCAGGGCGACCGTCCGCAGGGTGAGCGCAGATACGGAGACAGGCCGCAGGGAAATCGTCCGCAGGGCGGTATGGGTAACCGACCGCAGGGCGGCGGCTACAACAAGGAGCGTTTCTTTGATAAGGATGCCGATAAGGATGCAGTACAGAAGAGACCGGCAGCACGCGGCAGAAATGACGGAAGAAACGGTGCAGCAAGCAGTATTAAGGCTGATTTTGCAAACGAGCTGACAAAAGAGCAAAGAGTAGCTGCATTTAGTCACCGTGACCGTGACAAGGAAAGAGAAAAGAAGAAAGACCGTGACATGGATGAGGCATCTTTAGAAAAGATGCTAAAGAAAAAGGATCCAAACCGCAAGGGCGCTTTTATTAAGCCGGAGGTTGTAAAGCCGGTGGAGGAAGAAATCAAGTCTATTACGATTCCTGAGGTGCTTACGGTAAAGGAACTTGCTGACAAACTGAAGCAGCCGGCCTCCGCACTGGTAAAGAAGCTGTTCCTTGCAGGTAAAATGGTTTCCATTAATCAGGAAATTTCATTTGAGGAAGCAGAAGAAATTGCATTAGAGTACGATTGTATTGCGGAAAAGGAAGTTAAGGTAAATCTTGTAGAGGAGCTGTTAAAGGAGACAGAAGAGGATGAAAGCCTGATGGAAAAGCGTCCGCCGGTAGTCTGCGTTATGGGTCACGTAGATCATGGTAAGACTTCTCTTTTGGATGCCATTCGCCAGGCAAATGTTACGGCAAAGGAAGCAGGCGGTATTACGCAGCATATCGGTGCGTATACGGTAGAGGTAAATGGTGAGAAGATTACGTTCCTTGATACACCGGGACATGAGGCGTTTACATCCATGCGTATGCGTGGCGCAAAGTCCACCGATATTGCAATTCTGGTAGTGGCGGCGGACGATGGCGTTATGCCGCAGACTGTGGAGGCAATTAACCACGCAAAGGCGGCGGGAATACAGATTATTGTTGCAGTA
>CAZCON010000306.1:0-2552 GCA_964500085.1 uncultured Lachnospiraceae bacterium | reverse complement strand
AAAGAGGAGTAAAGCTTTCCCATATCTTTACGATTTTCTTTACTGTTTTCTTTCCACATTCCGGATAGAATGACAGTATCAAAAAAATGGAGGTAATGGTATGGAGTATGTTTTGAAAACGGACGCTTTGTGCAAAAGCTACAGTAATTTTAAAGCGTTGAGCGGATTGTCCATGCATGTCCCAAAGGGAGCTATCTACGGTTTTGTAGGGAAAAACGGTGCGGGCAAGACGACGTTAATTCGCCTGATTTGCGGCTTACAGGAGCCAACAGCCGGGGAGTATGTGCTATACGGAAAGAAAAATACCGAAAAAGGGGTGGCAAAATCTCGCAGGAGAATGGGAGCAGTGGTGGAAACCCCGTCGATTTATCTGGACATGACAGCAGAGCAGAATTTGAAGCAGCAGTATAGGGTGCTGGGTATTCCGTCCTTTGACGGAATCCAGGAAATTCTGGATTTGGTAGGTATTCCTGCTACCGGAAAGAAAAAGGCAAAAAATTTTTCTCTTGGGATGAAGCAAAGACTGGGAATCGCGATTGCTCTTTGTGGTGACCCGGATTTTCTGGTACTGGACGAGCCGATTAACGGGTTGGACCCGCAGGGAATCATCGAAATCAGAGAGCTGATAGTAAAGCTGAACAGAGAGCGGCAGATTACGGTGTTGATTTCCAGTCATATTTTGGAGGAGCTCTCGAAATTTGCCACGCATTACGGTTTCATTGACGGCGGACGGATTGTAAAGGAAATCAGTGCCGGAGAGCTGGAGGCTTCCTGCAGAAAATGTATGCAGGCAGAGGTTAGCGATGTAAGGACAATGGCAAGGGTGTTGGATGCCAAAGGAATCGAATACAACATTTTGTCGGAGCGGACGGCGGATATTTATGAAAAGCTGAATGTGACAGAGCTTGTGACTGCACTGGCGAAAGAAAACTGCGAGCTTTATAGCATAAAGGAACAGGATGAGTCTCTGGAAAGCTTTTATGTCAATCTGGTAGGAGGTGGGAGAAATGCGTAATTTGATTTCTGCAAATTTTTCGCGTCTGTTTCGCAGTAAAATCTATTGGATAGGAATGCTGTTCCAATTTGGTTTTGCGGCGGTTGCCGTGGGTGTAAGATTCCATGATATGCAGGTGTCGCCGGAGTATGCGTATCCTACCGCGGATGGCTTATGGTTTGCGGGGGGAATGTATATTGCCATTGTGCTTGCCGTAGTGATTAGTATCTGGCTTGGTACGGATTACAGTGACGGAACCATACGTAACAAGCTGTTAGTAGGACATACAAGGGGTGAAATTTATGCGGCAAACTGGGTGGCTTGTACGGTAGCGTCTCTTATGCTGCACGTCATTTACATTGTTGTAGTAGCCGGACTTGGGTGTCTTTTGCTCGAACCGTTTGAAACGCCGGTGAGAATGCTGGCGCTTTTGTCCCTTGCCAGTCTTGCAACGGTCGTGGCGTTTTCTTCCCTGTTTGTGTTTCTTGCCATGCTGATACCGAATAAAGCAAACGGAGCTGTCGTGGCAATGCTGACGGCGCTGGTGCTTTTGATTGGCGGCGCGTATATGTATAGTATGTTGAACGCGCCGGAGTATATTGAGACAAACTTTGAAATGAACGTAAACGGGGAGCTTGTACAGGGAGAGCCGATACCGAATCCGGCGTATTTGCGGGGAATAAAGCGGCAGATTTTCTCGTTTGTGGTGGAGTTTCAACCGGCAGGGCAGATGCTTTTGTACGGAATGATGGAGGAAAAATTGCCGGAAAATCTGGCACTTTTTCCGGTATATTCGCTTCTAATTACGGTATTTACCTCCTTTGGCGGATATTTTTTCTTCCGAAGAAAGGATTTGAAATAGAAAGTGAGGGAAACTTTCTGTAGCTGTAGGGAACGGAGGCACCTTGGCGAAAAAAAGGAGAATGGGATGGAACTGTGGCTATGGGTTTGCAGCGGTTGTCTGCTGGGGATAGTGGTATTCCTTTTGGGAAAACTGTATTACATGAAAAAGGCGGCAAGGGAAATCAGGGCTTCTTTTGCGAATCGGCTCATAACCGATACCAATACCCTGTTGGATAGTCCGAGCAGGGATAAGGATATGCGGCGGCTGGCAGCGGAACTGAATGAAGAGCTTCGGAAACTTCGAAAACAGCGGCACCGGTTTGAACAGGGAGATTTGGAACTGAAAAATGCGGTTACAAATATTTCCCATGACCTGCGAACGCCGTTAACGGCAATCTGGGGCTATCTGGATTTGCTGGAGAAGGAAGCAATGTCGGAGTCTGTCAGCCGTTATGTCGAAATGATTCGGAACCGGGCAGCGCTTTTGACACAGCTGACGGAAGAGCTGTTCCGGTATTCGGTGCTTCTTACGACGGAAGAGAATTTAGAAAAGGAGCCGGTGGAGCTAAACCGCGCGTTGGAGGAAAGCATTGCTGCGTTTTATGCCGCCCTGACGGAACGTGGGATTACACCAAAAATCCGGTTGACGGAGAAAAAAATCATCCGGCAGCTGGACCGCTCTGCCCTGTCCCGCGTGTTTTCCAATCTTTTAAAC
>CAZCON010000305.1:0-2552 GCA_964500085.1 uncultured Lachnospiraceae bacterium | reverse complement strand
TGTGACAGAAGCGGTTGTAACGGAAAAGAAGAAGCCGGGCAGAAAGCCGGGAAGTAAGAATAAGACAGCAGAGAAGCCGGTAAAGAAGGTAGAGAAGCCGGAAAAGCAGGAGGCAGTTTTTGTACAGTTTGCCGGAGAAGAGTTTGTAGTGGATGAGGCAATGGAAAAGGCAAAGGCTGCGTATGTGGCTGAGGGTCACAGAACGTCTGCAATTAAGTCTTTGCGTCTGTACATTAAGCCGGAGGAGCGCAAGGCTTATTATGTAATCAACGATAAGGCAGCAGGCAGCATTGAGCTGTAATAGAAGTAAGACTGGCTTTGAGGCGGAGGGATGCATACTCTCCGTCTTATTTGCTTTAAGGAGGAAACACCACGAAAATGAGGGAAAAAAAGAACCGATGCGGACTTGTATTGCTATGTTTGTGTATGGTTATGCCGGAATTTGCCTGTAACGGTGCAACGGGAGAACAGAGACCGACAGCAGTACCGACGCAGGAAGCTGCAGCAGTCACAGGTACCGTGGAATTGCCGGATGTGACGGTTGCCGGAGCACAAGATTTATCCGCCTCTTTGCAGAAAGAGGCAGATTCTGCAAAAATCGGGGAGGTGACATATTTTTCCTACGAAATACTTTATCCGGTATATGAAGGAGAGGAAGCGGGGGCGATGAATGCTTTTATACAGGCGATTACCGCTGAATTTCGCGAAAATCTGCTATTTGCAAGAGAACAGGCACTTGTGGATTATCAGGAGGCTGAGAATTTATCTGCATTTCCGTTTCCGGAGACAGAGGAGCTTTCTGTTCGCACGATGGCAGAGACAGAGGAATGGCTTTCTTTTTTGGTTCTCTGGTACAGCGATACCGGTGGAACGCATCCGAACAGCTTCTATCAGTCCTATGTGGTGAAGAAGAAAGGGGCAGAGGAGATAACAATTGACGAGGTACTTTCGGAGTATTCCCTTAGTGTGGAGGAAACGGCAGAATACGCAGCAGAAAAGGTACGCACTGCGGCAGGAGAGGAGCTGGAGATATTCTGGGAGCCGGAAAAACTGGAAGCCTCCATGTGTTCCATTCTTGAAAAAAAACAGTGGTATCTGACGGAAAACGGATTGGTGCTATTTGCTAATCCGTATGAGCTGGCAGCGTATGTTTACGGTACAATCGAATGCGAAATTTCTTATGAGGAATTACAACAAGGCTTGAAAAAAGATTAGAATGTGCTATACTTGTGAGGTGGGATATTTTCCAAAGAAACTATGATATAAGGATGCGAAGGAGGAAACACTATGTTAAAAGAATTTAAGCAGTTTGCAATCAAAGGAAACATGATTGATTTGGCGGTCGGTATGATTATCGGTACTGCATTCAATAAGCTGGTATCGTCTCTTGTAAACGATATGATTATGCCGTTACTGGGACTGTTTACCGGAAAGATTGATTTTGCAAAGCTGTACATTGCGTTGGATGGAGGAAAGTATGCGTCTCTTGCAGAGGCAGAGGAGCTTGGTGTAGCCTGCTTCAAGTATGGTTCCTTTCTTGCCGGACTGTTAGATTTTCTTATTATGGCGTTTGTGGTATTCCTGTTTGTGAAGTGGATGAATAAGCTTCGTGACATAGGCAAACAGCCTGAGCCGGTAAAAGCACCAACTACCAAGGTATGTCCGTTCTGCAAGTCTGAGATTGCGATTGATGCGACGCGTTGTCCGCATTGTACCTCTGAACAGCCAACGGCAGAAAACTAAATTTGGAGGCAGGAAGTATGACAAAGATTGATATTATTTCTGGTTTTTTAGGCGCAGGTAAAACGACGCTGATTAAGAAGCTGCTAGAGGAAGCCTACAAGGGGGAAAAGGTAGTTCTGATTGAAAACGAATTTGGTGAAATCGGGATTGACGGCGGTTTTTTGAAGGATGCAGGAGTAGAGATTACAGAAATGAATTCCGGTTGTATCTGCTGTTCTCTGGTAGGCGATTTCGGCAAATCCTTAAAGGAGGTGCTGGAGCGCTTTTCTCCGGATCGTGTAATTATTGAGCCATCCGGTGTGGGAAAGCTTTCGGATGTAATTAAGGCGGTACGGGATGTACAGGCAGATTTGCCGGATGCCAGCCTGAATAGTTTTTCTACGGTTGTAGATGTTACGAAGGCAGCTATGTACATGAAGAATTTCGGTGAATTTTTTAATAATCAGGTAGAGAGTGCCAAAACGATTATTTTAAGCCGTACGCAGAAGTTTGATGCGGCAAAGGCAGAGCTGGTAGCGGCAAAGCTGCGTACACAGAATCCAAGAGCAGTGTTGATTACGACTGAATGGGATAAAATTGACGGAAAGGTAATTCTTGCAGCGATGGAACAGGAGTCCTCTATGGAACAGGAGCTGTTACAGGAAGCACATCATGAGCATGGCGAGGACTGTACCTGCGGTTGTCACGATCACGAGCATGAGCACGAGCATCACCACGACCACGAGCATGAGCATCACCATGACCACGAGCATGAGCATCACCATGACCACGAGCATGAGCATCACCATGAGCACGACCACGAGCATCAT
>CAZCON010000304.1:0-2558 GCA_964500085.1 uncultured Lachnospiraceae bacterium | reverse complement strand
ATATTATTGTTGCATCTGTAGCTCAGTGGATAGAGCAATGGTTTCCGGAACCATGTTAGCGGGGGTTCGAGTCCCTTCAGATGCACTTTATTTTTTAAATGCGTTTTGCCGTGAGGGCAGTACGCCGGTGAGGTTTTCTTTGTACAGACGGCAGAGAAAACCTTTTTTGCTTTACAGGAGGATGAGAAGATGAAAACAAAAAAATTCGCTGCTGGGGAAGCAACGGAGGGAGTTAGAATCAATAAATATCTGGCAGATGCCGGTGTGTGCTCCAGACGTGCCGCCGACGGATTTATTGAGGAAGGAAAGGTGTTTATTGACGGAGAACGTGCGGTTATGGGAAGCAGGGTGCTTCCGGGGCAGAGCGTGGTGTTTAACGGAAAGGAATTAAAAAAGGAAGAAGAACTGGTGCTGCTGGCACTCAATAAGCCGCGCGGTATTGTATGCACGAGTGATAAAAGAGAGCCGGATAATGTAGTGGATTTTATAAATTATGGAAAGCGTATTTATCCCATCGGACGGTTGGATAAGGATTCCGAGGGACTGCTTCTTTTGACAAATGATGGCGATATTGTAAATAAGATTCTTCGTGCCGGAAACTATCACGAGAAGGAGTACATTGTCAAAGTAAATAAGCTGCTTACGAAGGAGTTTTTGCAGGGAATGGCTGGCGGCGTGCCGATTTTGGATACGGTGACGAGACCATGCAAAATCGAAGCGCTGGATAAATATCGGTTTAAGGTGATTTTAACGCAGGGACTGAATCGTCAGATCCGCCGTATGTGTGAGTATTTCGGGTATCGCGTTGTACATTTGCAGAGAGTACGTATTATGAACATTCATCTGGGGCATTTGAAGGTAGGAGATTACCGGAAGCTGACTCCGCAGGAGCTTTCCGGACTGCAGGCGATGATTAAACAGTCCTCCAACACGCCGGTACTGCATGATATGTCCAGAAATGACGGAAGCGTGACCTATGCGAGACCACGGGAGAAGGCAGCGGAGAAGGAAAGGACAGAAAAGAAACATCCGGATAGCAATCGAAAGGTGTAAAGGTGGAGCTGATATGGAAGAGGCAAAGAAGATGGAACGGATGCGATGGCTGCATCGGAGGTTGAAGGAAGCGGCAAAGGCATATTATCAGGACAGTGCTGAAATTATGAGCAATTATGAGTACGATGCACTGTATGATGAATTGGTGGCGTTAGAGAAGGAAACCGGAGTGGTACTGGCAGATAGTCCGACGGTGAAGGTAGGGTATGAAATTGTCAGCGAGCTGCCAAAGGAGGCACACGGGGCACCGATGCTGTCTTTGGATAAAACAAAGGACAGGACGTCTCTTGCCGCGTGGCTGCAGGGAAGGGAAGGCGTGCTTTCGTGGAAGCTAGACGGTCTTACCAACGTGCTGACCTTTGAGAATGGGGAACTTGTAAAGGGGGTAACTCGCGGAAACGGTGAAATAGGAGAAATTATTACAAATAACGTGCGGGTATATAAAAACGTACCGCTGACGATTCCGTATAAGGGAAGTCTGACGGTGCGGGGAGAGGCAATTATTACCTATTCTGAATTTGAACGGATTAATAAAGAAATTGCAGATGCTGAGGCAAGGTATAAAAACCCGCGGAATCTTTGCAGCGGAACGGTACGTCAGCTAAATAATGAAATTACCGCACAAAGAAATGTATTATTTTATGCGTATACGTTAGTGGCGGCAGGAGAGGAGCTTTCCTTTGCTACCCGCAGGGAGCAGCTTGCGTTTCTTACAAGACAGGGCTTTACCTGTGTAGAGCATTTTCTGGTAACACCGGAGACAGTGGTAGAATGCATCAACAAAATGGAAGAACGACTTCCGGAAAACGATTTCCCGTCGGATGGTCTGGTGCTTACCTTTGACGATGTGGCATATGCAGGCAGTCTTGGCAGAACCGCAAAGTTTCCGAGAGATTCCATTGCTTTTAAGTGGGCGGATGAGATTGCGGAAGCAAAGCTTTTGAAAATTGAATGGAGTGCGTCACGAACAGGGCTGATTAATCCGGTGGCAGTTTTTACTCCGGTAGAATTAGAGGGTACTACGGTTTCCCGTGCCAGCATTCACAATGTCAGTATTATGGAAAGCCTTGCTCTTGGTACGGGGGATACCATACAGGTGTATAAGGCGAACATGATTATTCCGCAGATAGCAGAAAACCTTACAAGGAGTGGGACGCAACGGCCGCCGGAGCTTTGTCCTGTGTGCGGAATGCCGACAAGGCTTAAGGTAGAAAATGATGTGAAGTCGTTGTATTGTGTAAATACAGCGTGTCCGGCGAAAAGGGTGAAGTCAATTGCCCATTTTGTATCCAGAGATGCCATGAATATCGATGGTTTATCGGAGGCTACCATTGAGAAGCTCTTAAATGAAAGGATTATTACAAGAACGGCGGATTTGTTCCGATTGGAGGAACACAGGGATGCCATTATAGCGTTAGAGGGCTTTGGCGAAAAGTCCTACGCAAACCTTCTTATGTCCGTGGAGGCAGCAAAAACCGCGACACCGGCAAGATTTCTATATGCGC
>CAZCON010000303.1:0-2559 GCA_964500085.1 uncultured Lachnospiraceae bacterium | reverse complement strand
GCCCTGTTCCTTGCAAAGACAGCGAAAAGGCAGGTCTGTTACACCTGCCATCGGTCCCAGCACCAGAATCCCATCCGTTTTTACCGTTCCAATTTGTAACCCGTTCTTCATCGTTCCTTCCCCTGTCTCTTTTGGCGGCTGTAAATCAAATACAGACCCTTCATTGTCAGCATTGGATCATATACGCTGATACAATCTGTCTCCTCTGCTATAATACGCCCAAGGCCTCCGGTTGCCACTACCTTTACATTGGAAAATCCGGATTCCTCTATCATTTTCCGCACAATATATTCGGTCTGCCCTATTGTACCATACACCAGACCCGCCTGCATACTGGCAATGGTTTCCTTTGCAAGAATCGATTCCGGCTTCTTAATCTCAATTTTGGGAAGCTTTGCCGCTTCGTTCCACAGCGCATTAGCAGAAATTGCAATTCCGGGGCTCGTCACTCCTGCAATAAACTCGCCATCTGCCGTTACCAGATCATAGGTGGTTGCCGTACCAAAATCAATCACCAAAACCGGTCCGCCATACATTTCATATCCCGCCACTGCATCTACCACACGGTCTGCACCTATTTCCTTCGGATTCGCCGTTGCAATGCGAAGACCGGTTTTCGTTCCCGTTCCCACAATAATCGGTCTGCAATTAAAATATTTCCACATGGAATTTACCAGAGAATGCATGACATCCGGCACCACCGAGGCAAGAATCACATCCGTAATCTGCTCCCTTTTTATTCCTCTGTTTTCCACCAGACTGCAAAACCAAACGCCATACTCATCCGAGGTGCGCTTTTCCTTTGTAGTCATGCGAAATGTCGTAACCAACTCCGAACCCTCAAAAATACCACAGGTAATATTGGTGTTTCCCACATCCACTGCAAGCAGCATATTATTTTCTCCTTTTTCCTATTCTTTCTGCGCGCCGCGGCACACCGTCCGCTCATGTCGCTTTTCTCCTGCTGCTCCGCAGCTCAGGAGAAGTCAGATGAAGCAGAAAAAGCGAGGGTGCGGCTTCATGCCGCGGTTCCCCCGCATTCTTCCATACATCAGTAGCCCGGAACCAGAAGCTTTGAAGCTTCCTCTCCCAGAAAAAAGACCTTGAAGTACAGCTCCAGCGACTCCAGCAGTTCTCTTTTTTCTTCCTGCAATTTTTTAATTAAAAGCACGCTTCCGATTTCATCAAACAGCAAATCGCCCTCATCGGCATTCACCTCAAATACCAGACTGCCATCCTCCTCAAATACAAGAGAAAGCACGCCGCCGACATCCTCTGTATAAAGCACACACATGATTTTTAATTCATCCCGGATGGTCTGGGGCAACGCCTCAAAATCCTCATTCAGATAATACTTCTTTTCGTAAGCATTGCTGACACACAGCACCACTCGTTCCTCGTACATAAAAGCCTCCGCCTTTTATTTAATATCCACACCGCCAAATATACACGTACCTCTGACATATATGGTCGGCGTATTTTCATCTGCACCAAGCGGAGTGCGTGTTCCGTTATCGACACCACCTAAAATCGGTGTAACCTCCACAACAACACGGACGTTCGGCGGCATAATCAGGCTGATACCGCCAAAGACTGCCTTCACCTCAATCGTTACGTTCCTCGTCACAACCGCATTCTTCAGATTCATATCAATTCCACCGAAAACAGCCGACAAATCCGCACCGCTAAAGGAAGAATTGTCTACATGAATGTCTCTTCCGGCAAAAACCGCCGCACACACAATCTTATCCTCTACTCCTGCAGCATTTCCTCCCGATGTGCTTTCTGTACCGTCCGGCTCCACCGTCACCGTCGGAGCATCTTCAAACACCACGCCCGCTGCCGTAGTGGTATACGCCTCTGTTCCTACGTTACCGTGAGATGCCGTGTCAGCCCCCCGGTCAAACCGGTCCGTCCTCTGCTCCGGCTTCCGGTACTCCCTCTGCTTTTTCGGCAACAGCAGATTCACTCCAAGCAGTCCAAACACACACGCAACCAGTAATGTAAACAGCTTGTCGGAATTAACCACCTCCTGCGCCCAAAGCAGAAGAAACAGCCCAATGGCAATTCCGATAAGATATCCTACTTTTCCGTCACCTTTTCCTAACAGCCCGCAAAAACACGGAACAATAATAAACAACGTCCACCAGCCGTCAAAGAAAATCGTAAATTCATCTACCAGACCTAGCACATCTGCCAGATAGCCTGCTCCAATAACCAAAAACAACAAACCCAGTACAATGCCTGCAGTATTTCTCTTCTTCATACGCTTTCCCTCTCTCGCAAAACTATTTTTGATACGGAAACAAACAACGGTCTGTATCCCGTATTTACTATCTCTATCATACCTAAGCTTCTGCGAAAAAGCAAATTAGAATCTCATTAGAAAATTTTAAGTTTTCTAATGACACACTGCTTCTGTCGGTCTTAATAATTCCCAAGCGTTGCCACCATAACTGCCTTTATTGTATGCATCCGGTTTTCTGCCTCGTCAAACACCACATCGGCATACTTCTCAAACACCTCTGCAGTTACCTCGTTTCCCTTAACTGCCGGAAG
>CAZCON010000302.1:0-2563 GCA_964500085.1 uncultured Lachnospiraceae bacterium | reverse complement strand
ACGCATTCCTTCAATGTTTAATGTTGTCATGTCTGTTTTCCTTTCTCTTTTTATTTTATAACAGAATTTCTTCCGGAAATCGTAAGCAGGCTGCACAATCTCCGGGAAATTATATTACCGTCCGCCTATAGCTTCTTTGTCCGCAGTCTGAGCGCATTTCCCACCACAAATACCGAGCTGAGCGACATGGCAAAGCCGCCAAGCATCGGATTCAGCAGCAAACCGTTCACCGGATACAAAAGTCCCGCTGCCACCGGAATTCCGATGGTATTATAGAAGAATGCCCAGAACAGGTTTTGCTTAATGTTACGAATCGTCATTCTTCCAAGGCGAATCGCCTTAGCTACATCCCGCAAATCAGATTTTACCAGAACCAGCGAAGCCGATTCAATGGCAATATCGCTTCCGCTGCCGATGGCTGCGCCACAGTCTGCCGCCGCAAGCGCCGGAGCATCGTTAATGCCGTCACCTACCATCATCACACGCTTCCCCGCTGACTTTCGTTCTGCCACCACATTTGCCTTGTCCTCCGGAAGCACCTCGGCAATAATCTCATCCACCCCTGCCTGTCTTCCAATAGCTTCTGCGGCGCGCCGGTTATCCCCGGTCAGCATACATACATGCACACCAAGCTTATGAAGCTCTGCAATCGCCTCCGCACTGGTTTCTTTGATTTTGTCTGAAATGCCAAGCAGCCCCAGAACCCACACGCCGGCATTTTTTTCAGCTGACTCCGCTTCCGGCTTTTCCGTTACGCTATTGTCCTTTTTGACGTTCTCCCTGCCTGCCGCCACCGCAAGCACGGTCTGCCCTGCTGCCGCAAGGCTCTCTGCCAGCGGCTCCGCCTCTGACACATCCAAGCCGCATTCCTTTAAAAAATGAATGCTTCCCACATAAACCGGTATTTCCTGATAGGTGGCTGACACGCCCATACCGGTGGTACTGGTAAAATCCTTCGTGGCTGCGGAAATCTGCCGGCAGCCCTCTTCCGTAAATACCTCCGCAGCAGCCTCTCTGACCGCCCTTGCAAGCGGATGTTCACTAAAGCTTTCCGCCGCCGCTGCCAGACGAAGTAAGGCTTCTTCCCTGCTTCCCGCCTTGATTTCTCCTGCTGAAAAATCGCTTTCTGCCGTTGCTTGCCCGCAAAGCATAAATGAAGTCACTCGCGGCTTTCCCTCTGTAATCGTTCCGGTTTTATCTAAAATAACCGTATCAATCCGGCTTACACCCTCCAGCGCTTCCCCGCTCTTTATCAAAATTCCGTGAGCCGCACCGAGTCCGGTGCCAACCATAATTGCCGTAGGTGTCGCAAGACCAAGCGCACACGGACACGCAATCACAAGCACAGACACAAAAATACGGAGTGCAAAAGAAAAGTCTTTCGTTATCAGAAGCCACACAAGCCCTGCCAGCAGTGCAATCATCATAACTGCAGGCACAAAGTACCCTGCCACAAGGTCTGCCATGCGGGCAATCGGTGCCTTCTTTTCCTGTGCTTCCTCCATAAGACGCACAATTCCCGCCAGAGTCGTTTCCTCTCCGGTACGGGTCACCTTTACCGTAAGCATGCCGTTGTAGTTTACAGAACCGCCGATTACGGTACTGCCCTCTGTCTTTTCTACCGGAATACTCTCTCCTGTCAGCATGGACTCATCCACCGCACTGCTTCCGGTTACCACCACTCCGTCTGCCGGAACAGCACTTCCCGGCCGTACCAGCACCCTGTCTCCAATGCAGAGAAGCTCCGCATCTACTTCCTTCTCGCCCTCCTCCGTTAAGAGAATCGCTTTTTTCGGCGCAAGCGCAAGAAGCTTTGTAATTGCCTCCGAGGTCTTTCCCTTACTCCTCCGCTCCATGTATTTTCCAAGCATAATCAGCGTAATCACAACTGCCGCCGACTCATAGTACAAATGATGCACTGCTCCCCCGTTGCCCATAGCAATCATTACCGTCTGTACAAAACTATACAAAAATGCTGCGGTGGTTCCTACGGCTACCAGCGTATCCATATTCGGACTTTTTGCCCAAAATGCCTTATAGCCTATCATAAAGAAGCTTCGGCCGCATATCAGCACCGGAATTGTCAGACACAGCTGTACCAGCGCAAACATAAGCGGTTCCTTTTCCGGTAACAAAAAGTCCGGAAGCGGTAACGGCTTTGGAAGCATATGCCCCATTGCCAGGTACAATAACGGCACCGCAAATACAGCTGCCACAAGCAAACGGCGTTTCGCCGACCGCCGTTCTCTTTCTTCCTTCTGTGCCGCTTCTTCTCTGCGTTTCGCGCTGTCCACATATGGCTCGATACCAAAACCCGCCTTTTTCACCTTCGCCATAATTGCCTCCGGTGTCGTCTGCTCCTCATCATAAATTACCGTCAGTCTTGCTGCCACCAGATTGACACTGGCCTCCTTCATCCCCGGAAGCTTTCGCGTTACCCGCTCCACAGATGCGCTGCATGCAGCGCAGGTCATACCTTCAATCCTATAAACTTCCTTAACCATCGCTTCCTCCTTACCACCTTGCGTTCGCATTCCTACTCTCCTTCGTGCAGCCCGCGCTC
>CAZCON010000301.1:0-2601 GCA_964500085.1 uncultured Lachnospiraceae bacterium | reverse complement strand
TCATAGGGCGGCGCAGAATTGAAAAATCAAACATAACGCTGGAGTAATCCGTAATCAGCAAATCGCTGATGATATACAGACGATTCACATCTGCCACACCCGAAACCTTAATCAAAAAGCCCTCGTATTTTTCATAATCAAACTGGGTATTCGCAAGATAATGCGTTCGCATTAAAACGCAGGCAGTTTCACCAAACTGCTGCTGAAGCTGCTCTACGTCCAGTGCAATCTGGTAGTCAAAGCCCTTCCCATACTGATAGGACGCTTCGCGGAAAGTCGGTGCATACAAAATAACTTTTTTACCCTCCGGAACGCCATAAAGCTCCTTTAATTCTGTCACCTGCTCCGGTGTATAAGTAAACAGGGAAACATTCCTCGGATATCCGACCTCCACAATTTTTCTCTCCTGCTCCTCAGAAGTCAGCCCGAATGCGGAGGACAGCTTTTCCGTTGTATAAGCAGACGGCGAAAGCAGATAATCAAACTGTGTCGCCTCTCTGCGGTACAACGCATGAATTTCCTTTCGGCTCTGCGCCGCATTTCCATCCCGCGCAATATCAAGGCCAAGACGTTTTAAAGGCGTACCATGCCAGGTCTGGATATAAACCTGTCCCTTTCGTACCGGAGTCATTGGATTATTCGTAGAATTGGTAACACGGTACTTTGCAGCTGCCATTACCTCAAAATACCGTTCACTCCCTCTTTGCACCAGCGTTACCCGCTTATTTCTGGTTAAATACTTATGCTTTCTTGTGTTGGTAAAGGACCACACGAAGCGGTATCCTGCATATGCCGGATCATTCAGCATTTCCTCAAACATTGCTTTCGGACTGCAGCTGTAATATTTCCCCTGAAACGCCTCGAATACAATCAGATTCGGATCTATCGGACATACCATACATTTTTTTGCGTATTGGAATCTCCCCCTGTTCCGGTCAGTAAAACGATAATATTTCCACCAGAATGCGCTGCCACTCTCCAGACGCTTTTTTCTTTTTTCCGCTTTTCGTTTCCTTTTATCCTGCCAAAAGCCCATGATTTCCCTCCGTTAGTGTCCTTCTATCACTTGAAGAAACGCCTCTGCCGCTTCTTCGTTAAATTTTGCATAATCCACCGACAGACACCGGCAAAGCTTTCTGCTCATGCAAAGCCGCAGTGCCTCTGCCACGCCCTCGTCACTATTTTCTACCAATTTTCCTCCATACTGCTCCATAAAGCCTCTCGGTCCTGCAATATCCGTGGAAACGCATGGCACGCCAAGGATATCCGCTTCAGCAAGCACTAGCCCAAAGCCTTCATAAAAGGAGGAAAATACAAACGCATCACACTGTTTTAGCAACGCATACGGATTCGACATATAATAAATGATAATAATGTGCTCGCCAACGCCCAGCTGCTCGGCCTCCGCAAGTATTTTCTCATATAAAACGCCTCTGCTGCCCAACAAAATCAAATAAGAGTCCGGGTATTCCGTCAAAAGCCCCGCAAACTGTTTCATCAGGCGCATCTGACCTTTTTCCGCTGAAAAGCGTCCTATGTTAATCAGCTTAACCGCGTCTGACGCAAGAATTTCCTGCAAACGCGCCATGCTTACCGTACTTTTTGTCTCCTCATCAAAGGCAAGCGGCTCTCCGCCTTTCCACAAAACCGTTTTATAATCAATGACATTATTTACCACAGAAATCTTCGGTGCATGTCCGCAGGAAGTCATGTAATTTCCCACCTTCTTCACTGCAGAAATCATATCCCTCGTCACCACGGCAACTGCATCATAGGTACGATACGCATTGCAAAGGATTTCCCGTTTCATGGTAATACGGGTCTTCAGCTCCGCATCCATATCACTGTGTGCGTAAATCACGCGACGGCATGGAAAGCTTCCAAGAATCAGGGTAATTTGATTTGCGTATCCGTTAAAATGTACTGCGGTCGTAATCCGGGCTCGTCCCGCAATTCTACGATAATCATTTTCTCCAAGCCTTTTCAGCACCGGCGAAAGTCTTTTATAAGAACCAATCCCATGCTTTCCGGTCCATGCCTTAAACCGTATCGTATCCGTGAGCTTTAAGCTCGTACAGTTAGAATATCCAAGCCAGCGCACGCCCTCCGGAAGCTCCAGCAGACGGAAGGCATTCCGGCGTATCTCCTCTGTCTTTACGAGAAGCATATAATTTTTCTTTGTAACATCCACGGTTGCAAGCAGATTTCTCACAGAAACCGTCACTCCGTTCAGCGCCAAATCCCCGCAATACAATAATATATTGTCCCTGCCGTTGTCCGGTACCCTCTCCTCCTTCAGACACTTTTCACCAAGAAACACATGGCGGCACAGCTTTTCCGCTGCATCAGCCCCGTCATAAGCACAAAACCTCTGCAGAAAAGCAGTATCCTCATACTGCTTTTCACTACATATTTCTTTATAAAGGTCTGCCACGTTCCGCACCTGCGGAAACGGCAGCTCTGCCAAAGAAAAATAAAAGCCCCGCTCCGCTTCATATTCTTCTAAATCGTATGGAAACAGAATAATCTTTTTCCCGGTTACGGCAAAATCAAAAAACACACTGGAATAATCCGTAATCAGACCATCTGTCGCATTTAAAA
>CAZCON010000300.1:0-2640 GCA_964500085.1 uncultured Lachnospiraceae bacterium | reverse complement strand
CCTCCATAGGTTTGATCGTTAATGTGAAGCAATAGTTTCAATTATTATACAGTATTCGGAACGCTTTGACAAGACCTAATCGTACTTATTTTGGATTTGTGCTTAGTTTAGAAACACCGTCCTGCGAATGGCAGAACGGTGTTTTGTGAAAAATTTGAAGCCGGTGTTAAAAGCCGAAGTAGCGGATGCAGTTGTTATAGGAAATATCCTGCACCATTTTACCAAGAAATTCCATATCGGCAGGGTATTCGCCGTTTTCTACCCAGGTACCAATGAGATTGCAGAGAATCCGGCGGAAATACTCATGTCTTGTATAGGAAAGGAAGCTTCTGGAGTCGGTCAGCATACCGATAAAGTTTGCCAGAAGTCCCAGATTTGCAAGCGAAGTCATTTGCTCGACCATGCCGGTTTTGTTGTCATTGAACCACCATGCAGAGCCCTGCTGCAGCTTGCCGATGGCAGAGGAATCCTGAAAACAGCCGAGGATGGTGCCGATAGCTGCGTTATCCACCGGATTTAAGGAGTAGAGGATGGTACGCGGAAGTGCGTCCTCCGAATTGAGCGCGTCAAGAAACGCTGCCAGCTCTGCAGAGCAGTTGACGGAGTTGATGCAGTCAAAGCCGGTATCCGGTCCGAGATTAAGAAATTGTTTTGTGTTATTGTCGCGGCGGGTTCCGTAGTGAAGCTGCATTGCCCAACCAAGACGGTGGTATTCCTTTCCCATGAAATGGAGAAAAGCATACTTAAAGGCGGTCTGCTCCGCAGGAGACGGCATTTCGCCGGAAAGTCTTTTTTGAAATATTTCTGCAATTTTTTCTTCCGGGGCAGGCGCATACATCACATATTCCAGACCGTGGTCCGATACCTTACAGCCCATGGATGCAAAGAATGCAAGACGGGAGCGAAGCGCCTCCTTTAAATCGGAAAAGGACTCAATTTTTATGCCGCTGACTGCCGCAAGCTTATTCAGGTAATCAAGGTAATCCGGCTTTTCCAGATTCATGGCTTTGTCCGGCCGCCATGCCGGGAGCACCTGCACGTCAAAGGAGGTATCCTCTGCAATTATCTTATGCCATGCAAGGGAATCAATCGGGTCATCGGTGGTACAAATGATGGTTACATTGGAACGCTTAATCAGGTTGCGGACGCTGAAATCTGCTTCGGCAAGCTTTTGATTACAAAGATTCCAGACCTCCTCGGCGGTTTCCGGGGAGAGCTTGCCCTCATAGCCGAAATAGCGCTGCAATTCCAGATGACTCCAGTGATAGAGCGGGTTTCCAATCGCTTTTTGCAGCGTTCCTGCCCATGCAAGGAATTTTTCATAGTCGCTGGCATCGCCTGTGATGTATTTTTCCTCTACGCCGTTGCTACGCATCTGACGCCATTTGTAATGGTCGCCGCCGAGCCAGACCTGCGTAATATTTTCAAACCTGCGGTCCTCGGCAATTTCCTGCGGATTGATGTGACAGTGGTAGTCAATGACCGGCATTTTTGCCGCATAATCGTGATAGAGCGTTTTTGCAGTGTCGTTGGAAAGTAAAAAATCGTTTCCCATAAATGGTGTCATTGTAATATCCTTCTTTCTGTTTTATTTTCAGGAGACTGACAGTGTCAGCGTCTCCTAATAGGCAGTTCCTCTGGCAATGAAATCATTGGAGATGGTGGTTTTGTTTGGTACATCCGCACCCTGCAAAATACGCATCAGGGTATTGACGGTAGTAATGCTTAGCGTTTCCACATGGTTATCGAGAGTGGAAAGCTCCGGCTCTGTACAGATGCTCAAAAGAGAATTATTGTAGCCTACGATTTCGATCTCCTCCGGAATTTTGAGACCAACGGTACCTGCAAATTTTACGGCAGCAACGGCAAGTCCGTCCTCCGCCGTCAGAACGGCATCATAGGAAAAACCGTCTTCGTAAAGGGAAAGAAGCAGTTCTTTGGTTTCTAAAATATCATTGGAGCAAAGGCGTATGGAGCCCTCGGAAACCGGAAGCCCGGCGGCAGCAAGGCCGTCCTGAAAGCCTTTGATTTTAGTGCGGCTGCTGTTGCTGTCAGAGCGGTAGAGAAACAAAAAATTTTTTTTGCCGTGCGCCGAAAGGCGGCCTACGGTATCATAAACAGCCTGATAGTCGTCGCAAAGAGTGCAGTAAATGTTCGGGTGATTCAGATATCCGTTCATCATCATAACCGGAACCTCGTTTGCGGCAGCGATAATGTAATCGTTATCTGCCCTGCTCGCCTCCAGATAGTGGGAACCTACCATAATTACGGCATCGACGCGTTTGGAAAGCAGGAGACGAAGATAATTCTTTTTGTTTTCAAGCTCATAGCCGGTACAGCAAAGGAAAGCTTCGTAACCGTTTTTCCGGAGCGCCTGTTCAATATAGTAGACAGCATTCGCAAGAAATGTGTCGGAAGAATCGGAACAGAGAATACCAATGGTATGCATGGTGTTCAGCCCAAGACCTCTCGCAAACACATTCGGAGTATAACCAAGCTCCTCCATTACCGCAAGAACCCGTTCCTTGGTTTTGTCACTGACATTCTGATTTCCGTTGAGTACGCGGGACACCGTGGCAATGGAAACGCCCGCTTTTTTTGAAACATCGTAAATATTCATAATGAAAGCCCTTACAAAAT
>CAZCON010000299.1:0-2643 GCA_964500085.1 uncultured Lachnospiraceae bacterium | reverse complement strand
GGACCATGGAGGCAAATGTAAATGTAGATATTCCGGATTACTCCAGAGCCTCTACGATGGCGCATGAGCTGGGGCATCTTCATGGCTTTATGCGTGAGGAGGAAGCAAACTTTCTTGCCTATCTGGCCTGTATGTCTTCCGATGTGCCGCTGCTGCGGTATAGCGGCACAATGCTGGCGCTGATTTATTCCGGCAATGCGCTTGCGGCACAGGATATGGAGCTGTATGGCACGCTTTGGGCGGAATACCATGAGGGAATGGTGCGGGATTTGCGGGACAATCGCGAGTACTGGGCACAATACGAGGAAACCGTGATCAGTGAAGCTGCGGACAAGGTAAACGATGTCTATTTAAAGGTAAATGAACAGGAGGACGGAGTGAAAAGCTATGGCAGAGTGGTAGATTTGTTGCTTGCAGAGTACAGGAAGGTACACGGGACAGAGTAGCCTTCAACTTATCATATGGAAATCCTACAGTAAAAAGAATCACTGACACGGTGTATAACAAACCATCTGCCACGGCATTACCTCTGCGAGTAAAACTTGTGACGACGATTAATTGGGTAAATCAGTGTAACTCGTGGCGTTGTGAAAATATTTGCAGGAGCATTATGATATAGATGGTGAGATGCTTATTGGAAGAGCTTTGTTTTCAAGGGTTTTGGAGCATTGGGCAGAGGATTTTACCTATAAGTTACCTAAATCGGAGTAAGGACGGTATGTTTTATACTTTTTTCGCGGATGATAGGTAACATATTCATAGAATTTGTGGTACAATAGCGATAGGGAAATGTATTGCTGTTTAGCTGAAAGAACGGGAGATGTGCGGTATGACGGCAATCAGACATCAGTGTTACCATGAACGTGTACACGCACATCAGCTTTGATGATGCAGAGGAAGAATTGAAACGAATGGAAGATTTCCGAAAAGCACAGGCAGAGATTGAAAAGAAAAATGATGCAAAAGCGGTAGCGCAGAAAATGTTCAAAGTGGTGTAGCATTGCTACGCGGCAGAGACGCTCCGAGTTCACTGGGGCGTTTTTTCTATGGAAAAATAAGGTGGGTGACGATATAATAAAAAAGACACAACTTGTTCCCAAAGGAAAGATAACTGTATTTGTACAAGATGGAACAGTGAATAAGTGGAAAGGATGTTGAGAAAGAAAATGGTATTTAGTATAGAAAAATGGGCAGAATCAAACCTGTCGGAGAATGGAGTTGCATTATTAAATGAGTCTATAAAATGTTATAAAGTAGGAGCATATAGATCTGCGTTTATTATGTCCTATTTAGCATTCAAAGTCACAATAAAAGATAGAATAATAAACGCGAACAAACCAGATAATATCGCAGAAACATGCTGGAATAATGAAGTGGTAGGAAAATTGAAGGATGATAATCAATGGGAAGAAAAAGTTAATGGTTTGATTGATAAATCAGTAAAAAATGGAAGCGGGTTAAATGGAGTATTCTGTTTTAGTAATGATGAAATGGTGAAGCATAGATATGCTTATTGGAAGAGTATACGAAATAGTTGTGCGCATGCTAGGAATGAACATATTACTGCAGCAACAGTAGAACAGTTTTGGAATTATATGAAGGACGATAGTCCTGAATGCTACGTATTGGGTGGAAAAGCCTTTCTATCAAAACAGGTGACAGAAATATTCAAATATTTTTATTCTTATACAAAAGAAGAATTGTATAGTTTGTTAAGTCAGGTTGAACAAGTATTTGGCTCATCTGTAAAAGATTTTTTTAAGGACTTTTTTGCCGGGAATCCTTCAGCTACTGTTCTTAATAAAAAGAACAGAGACTTTTGGGAGATTGTTATTACTCATAAAAATGATAAGTTAATAGATGGATTTATAGACTATTTTTATGAAGAAAAAATGGAACATTTTTTTGGTTGGTATTCTGAGTTCCCACAACTTTTTTCGTTATTAATGGTTAATCATAAGGAATTTATTCAAAAAGCAGTTTCGCCTGTTTTAGAAAAAGGATGGGACATAGAAGATAGAGATTTTTGGAGTTTGCTTGTAAGAATATTAGATGAAGATAATAGATTAATTGATATTCAAAAGGTTACTTCTTGTTACGATAAATTTCGTATGATAGATAAAATTCAATTGAATGAGTATGAGATGAATGTATTGTCTGGAAATAATATTTTTAACGAGTTTTTGTACAATGCTGGTGGGGATTTCTTTAGAAATTCAGGAAGCGAACAGTGGGAATATTATAGTTATGGTTCGGGAAAAAACGATATATATATAGAAAAATGTTTTGAACATATAAAGTGGGATATTGAGCTGATTAATAAAATAAATAATGCGTACAATGATTTGATTGAAAGTATTATGAGTAGATCAAATGCAGCTTCAAAAGCCAATGGAGAAGTTCGTTTAAAATTGTATAGAACTATAATAAATTCTTATGCACATAAAATTGAAGAAGTATTGAATAATGTAGGAAAAACATATGATGATTTTGCAGGGATAAAAAGCTTATTAAAAGAAGTAAAGACGGTATCGTAGAGTGTTCTTAAAAATAGTGTGGTAAAATCAGTGCAAATCGTGGCGTTGTGGAAAGTGCCTTACTACGGTTTTACTACGGTTCAGCCGATGAAAACTATATATGTAC
>CAZCON010000298.1:0-2646 GCA_964500085.1 uncultured Lachnospiraceae bacterium | reverse complement strand
GAATATGCAAGGGTAATCGGCGGCAGCAAAATACAGGGTGAGGTGCAGCTGCAGGGGTCAAAAAATGCAGTATTGCCGATACTTGCGGCAAGTGTGCTTTGTAAAGGGGAGGTCAGGATTTCGGGCTGCCCTGACATCTCTGATGTGCGGGAGCTTTTGGAGGTGCTGTCGTATGCCGGAGTGAAAAGTGAGCTGGCAGACGGGGAGCTTTGGATTGATGCAACCTCCGCAATTCCCTTTTTTATCAGGGAAGAGCTTGCAAAGAAAACACGGGGCGGTGTTTTGTTCCTTGGTGCATTTCTTGGCAGATTTCATGAGGCCGGCTTAGCTTATCCGGGCGGCTGTGTTATTGGGAGACGTCCGATTGACCTGCATTGTTCCATGCTGCGAAGCCTTTCCGTAGAATTGCAGGAAACAGAGAGAGGAGTGTTTGCCGGCGGATGCCCGTCTGGCGGCAGGGTAAGCTTTCCGTATCCCAGTGTAGGTGCAACAGAAAATGCGATTCTGGCGGCAGTCTGCGGAAGAGGACATACGGAGATTTATGGTGCGGCAATGGAGCCGGAGATTGTGGAGCTGTGCTTTTTCCTAAAAAAGGCGGGGGCAAGGATTTCCGGTATCGGGACGGCTCATCTTTCAATAGAGGGTGTTTCCAAACTGCACGGTGTAAGACATGGCTTAAGCGGCGACCGGATTGTGGCGGGAACCTATCTTACGGCGGCAGCCATAACAGCAGGGAGTGTAACGCTCTTGGGTACGGACCGGGTGTGTCTGCAGGGAATAGCGGAGGCATTACAGGCGACCGGGGCAAGGCTTGAAAAAGGAAGGGATTATATTCGGCTTGTCGGAACGGATGGAATACGAGGAATTTCTTATCTGGAGACAGCGCCGTTTCCAGGTTTTCCTACCGATATGCAGTCCCCGATGTTAGCATTGCTTTCTGTGGCAGAGGGCGAAAGCAGGGTGTGTGAAACCATTTTTGAATCCCGATTTGGTGTAGTACCGGAGCTGCAGAAGCTGGGAGCGGATATTACAACAGACGGTGCGGTTGCCGTGGTACGCGGCAGAGAGCGTCTGCAGGGGGCAACGGTTTGTGCGACGGATTTGCGAAGCGGAGCGGCGCTGGTGCTTGCAGGACTTGCAGCAGAGGGAAAGACCAAAATCTCCGGATATGAATATATCAAGCGGGGGTATGAGGATATTTGCGGTACGTTAAGAGGGCTCGGTGCGGATATTACAAGGGTGGAGGAATGAAGTTAGGAAGGCTTTAGAAATGACGCAAAACAGAAAAAAACGCAGCACAATCAAGGGTCTGCTTCTCTTTTCGGCAGGCTGCTGTATTATTGCAGCGCTGCTGCTACTTTTTATAACAGTCTATAAGCTTGAAAATATTACGGTGGAGGGGCTGACCTATTATACGGAGGAGGAATTTATCTCAAAGCTGTCAGGCAGTGCGGCACAAAAAAATACGTTGCTGTTCCGGCTCCGGACGCTGAAGGATGGCATTCGCGTTATTCCGTATATTGAGAGCTATGAGGTTACCATGAAGGATAATCATACCATTCAGATTCAGGTATACGAAAAGATTCTGGTGGGCTGTGTGAAAATCATGGGACAGTATTTGTATTTTGATAAGGATGGTCTTGTGACGGAATCCTCCACGGAACGTATTCCTGAAGTTCCGCTGGTGAAAGGACTGGAATTTGACCGGATTGTACTGCATGAAAAGTTGGAAATACAAAAGGACGAGCTGTATGATACGATTTTGAATCTGACGAAGTCGGTCAGAGAGTATGAGATTCCGGCGGATACCATTACGTTTAACAGCCGCGGTGAGGTAGAGCTTGAGGTGGGAAATATTACCGTTGAGCTGGGAAAACGGCAGGTGTATGAGCACTCGATTCAAAAACTGGCGGATATTTATCCTTCAGTAGCAGAGCGAAGGGTGATCATTGATTTATCGGAATTTGACGGTGGAGATGGAGATATCATAGCCAAACCGAAAAAAGATTAAAAAAAAGCGGAAAAAGTAAAAAAAATGCTTGCTAAATTTACTGTTTCAATATATTATAAAGTATAGAGGATGGGTTAATGTAAGGAAAAACACACAACATCTAGTTTATCAGGAGACGTTGTGACAAAATAAAGGAGGAATTACCTTGCTTGAGATTATGAATGATAGTGCAGAAGTGGCCGCAAAGATATTGGTGATTGGAGTTGGCGGTGCCGGTAACAATGCAGTAAACAGAATGATAGAGGAAGGCATCGGCGGTGTAGAGTTTGTCTGTGTGAATACGGACAAGCAGCATTTAAAGAATTGTAAGGCACCGCAGTGTATTCAGATTGGAGAAAAGCTGACAAAGGGGCTTGGAGCTGGTGCAAAGCCGGAAATCGGTGAAAAGGCAGCCGAAGAGAATATTGAAGAATTGACCCAGATTATCAAGGGAGCGGATATGGTATTTGTTACCTGCGGTATGGGGGGCGGCACCGGTACGGGTGCGGCACCGGTAGTGGCAGGAATTGCAAAAGGAATGGGGATTCTTACGGTCGGTATTGTGACGAAGCCGTTTACCTTTGAGCACAAGGTTCGTATGAGCAATGCAATCTCTGGTATAGAGAAGCTGAAGCAGAATGTGGATTCTTTGATTG
>CAZCON010000297.1:0-2650 GCA_964500085.1 uncultured Lachnospiraceae bacterium | reverse complement strand
AATGTACGACCCGGTAACGGCAAGATTCTTACAGGCAGACACGTACCTTGGAAGCTTGAACGACCCGTTAAGCCTGAACCTTTACACCTACTGCTTAAACAATCCGCACAGGTACACCGACCCAAGCGGACATGTGGCGATTACGGCTGCGGCTGTTTTTCTGGCGGTGAGAATCGGCATTTCGTTGCTTCCCGGTTTTATGAGTGCGAAAGCCGAATACGACCGTCAGGAGGCAGAGGGCGACAATTATACGGACTGGAGTTCTGTTTTATTTGTCGGTGCGGCAAATGCAGGACAATACAGCATCTTTAAGGAAAGGAGAGTCGTCTCAGAAAGATATTTGAGGCGGCGCTGATAGTATGCAAAAGAAGACTTTTTTCGGAAAAATGGTGGCAATTATTGTAGCAGCAGTTGCGTTTTTTGTGTTGCTGTTGTTTTTGACGAAGGAGTATCAGAAAGCAATTCATCAGACCTCCGCCGTGATTTATTTTAACGATAATCCGGAGGCGCTGCTTTGGATTGTAATGATGACAGGGCTTGCGGCAATTTGTCTTTTGGTGTGGCTTGCGAAGCTGATTCTTGACAGAGAGCAGCTTTTGACGGAGGCAGCCATGGAGGTGCGAAAGGTTACCAACAGTATTCATGCCGGTGTGGTAAATTATATTCCGGAGGGAATTTGTCGGATTGTATATGCCAGTCGGGGATATTATGATATTATTGGCGTGGACCGTGCCGGATTGTATGAGATATATCAAAACAGTCTGCTGGGTTTTATTCTGCCGGAATATCATGGATTTTTTATCAATAATAAGGTGCTGGAAAAGGATGGTTATGCGGAGCAGACGGTGCAGATGCATGATAAGAACGGCAGAAAGTATTGGATGCAGGTGACTCTTTCAAAGGGAGTACATGGAGGAAAAAGCACGGTATCTGCGGTATTCGTGGATGTGTCCGCATTAAAGAAGGTACAGGACAAGCTGCTTAAGGAACAGGAGCGTTACCGGATTGTAACGGAGCTTAGCAATGAGGTAATGTTTGAATATGATTATAAAGCGGATGTGTTGACGCTTTCTGAACGGTTTACGGAGATTTACGGAGCAGATCATGTCATCGGCTATTTTCGGAGGGATATCAATTCTCATGTCAGGATGATTCACCCTGAGGACAGGAGAAATGCAATACAGCAGCTTTTTCGGACAAAGCGTGTCGGCACCAACGACATTCAGCTACGGCTGTTAGATGCAAACGGCAATGCACAGTGGTGCCGTATTTTGTATCGTACAATCTGCGCAGAAAATGGGGAACCGGTTTCTGCCGTTGGTAAGATTTCCAACATTAATGTGTTTAAGCAGGAAATTGAACAGCTGGAGCATGAGTCAAAGACGGATTCCCTGACGGGTGTGTATAACAAGATGGCAACCGGAGAAATGATTGATGCGTATCTTCGCACACATGAGGAAAAGGCGCATATGCTGCTTTTGATTGACGTAGATGATTTTAAAAAGGTAAATGATACCTATGGGCATCAAAATGGAGATGCCGTACTGGTGCATGTGATTCAGAATCTGAGAGAGCACTATACCAGAGAGGAAATTATTGGCCGTATCGGTGGTGATGAGTTTGTAGTGTTTATCGGAGGAGTGGAAAATAAGGAGGAGATGATTGAAAAGGCACAAAGTTTACAGGAGCTTCTGAAAATTCCGTTTATAGCGGGCGATACCACGATTCCAATCAGTGCTTCTGTAGGAATTGCCATGTGTCCGGAGGCGGGAACCTGCTATGAAGAGCTGCTGTATTGTGCGGACAATGTTTTATATGAGGTAAAGGCAAGCGGAAAGGGAAGCTTTGCCATTTATGAAAAAAAGACAGGCGAGAGTTAGTCCCGCCAGTCATCCTTACATATGATGTTTGCAAGATATAATAAGACAATATAAGAAACGCAGAAGAGACCGCAGCTGCCAAACAGAAGCAGTGTGGAGGAAAGCTGCGTTTTCTTTTGCAGAAAATGATAAAGCATAACGCAAAGAGGAGCCAGAGCAAGGGAAAATGCCGCCGGTGTTACGAGCCATTCGGAAACGGAAGGAAAAGCCCTGCAGTATTTTACCACGAGGCAGGCATCCAACGCAGTGCTGACAAGCTGACTGACTAAGAGGGCAATCAGGACGCCGTAAATTCCTGTTTTTGGTACAAAAATAACGAGGATGGCAAGACGTACCAGAAGACCGGATACGGAAGTAAAAAAGGAAAGGAGCGGTTTTCCGATACCGTTTAAAACGCTTCCCAGGGTAGTGGATAGGTAAAGCAGCGGGCAAAGAGGAGACAGGATGCGGATATAGTCGCCAGCCCGAAGGTCGCCATAAACAGCCGCACCGATGTCTCTGCCAAAATAGAAAAATACCGCAGTAGAAAACAGACCGATAATCATGCTGTATTTTACTGCATTTCCTACGCATTGCTGCAGGCGTGGACGGTTCTCCTCCTCCAGATTTTCGGAAACCGCCGGAAGTAAGAGTGTGGAAAGTGCCCCCGGAATGGCGGACGGAAACAGGATAAAGGGGAGCGCCATGCCATTTAAGATGCCGTAAAGACTAAGTGATTCTGAATTGGAAAGCCCGCTCAGACGGAGCATACTGGGGATAAATACAGCTTC